>NZ_BCQU01000043.1:0-53423 GCF_001552235.1 Actinomadura rubrobrunea NBRC 15275
GCGGACGGCGCGGGCTGCTGCGGCGCGGGCGCCTCCTGGGCGGGCTGCTCGGGCGCCGCCGGCGGCGCGGCGGCGGCCTCGGCCTGGTCGCCGATGACGGCGAGCTCGGCGCCGACCTCGACGGTCTCGTCCTCGGCAACGATGATCTTGGTCAGCACGCCCGACGCGGGAGAGGGGATCTCGGTGTCGACCTTGTCGGTCGACACTTCGAGAAGCGGCTCGTCCGTCTCGACGTGCTCACCCTCCTTCTTCAGCCAGCGGGTGACGGTGCCCTCGGTGACGCTCTCGCCGAGCTGGGGCATGGTGACGGAGACCGGCATGGCTCTCAGCGACTCCTTCGGAATCTGGCGTGCGGGCGTTCAGCCGTGCACGTGCAGTGGCTTGCCGGCGAGGGCGAGGTGTGCCTCGCCGACCGCTTCGGACTGGGTCGGGTGGGGGTGGATGAGCTGGGCGACCTCACCCGGCAGGGCCTCCCAGTTGTAGATGAGCTGACCTTCGGTGATCAGTTCTCCGACGCGGGCGCCGACCATGTGGATCCCGAGCACGGGACCGTCCACGGCCGCGATCACCTTCACCTCCCCCTGGGTGCCCAAGATCTTGCTCTTGGGGTTGCCGGCCAGGTCGTAGGTGAACTCCCTGACCTCGTGCCCCCGCTCCCGCGCCGCGGCGGTGGTCAGACCCACCGAGGCGACCTCGGGATCGGAGTAGGTGATGCGCGGCACCCCGTCGTAGTCGATCGGCTGCGGGTTCAGCCCGCCGAGCCGCTCGGCCACCAGGATGCCCTCGGCGAAGCCGACGTGGGCCAGCTGCGGGGTCGGCACCAGGTCGCCGACCGCCGAGATCGTCGGGACGCTGGTGCGGCAGTACTCGTCCACCTTGACGTAGCCGCGCTCGGTGGCGACGCCGACCTCCTCCAGTCCGATGCCGTCCGACACCGGGCCGCGGCCGACGGCGACCAGCAGCAGCTCGGCCTCCAGGACCTTGCCGTCCGCCAGCGCGACGCGCACGCCCGCGTCGGTGGTCTCCGCCTTCTCGAAGCGGACGCCGAGCTCGAAGCCGATGCCGCGCTTGCGGAACGCCCGCTCCAGCCGCTTGGACGACGACTCCTCCTCCAGCGGCAGCAGGTGCGGCAGCGCCTCGACGATGGTGACCTCGGCGCCGAACGAGCGCCACACGCTGGCGAACTCCACGCCGATCACGCCGCCGCCGAGGATGATCACCGAGCCGGGCACCCGGTCGAGGGTCAGCGCGTGGTCGCTGGTGATGATCCGCTCGCCGTCGATGTCCAGGCCGGGCAGCGACTTGGGCGCCGAGCCGGTGGCCAGCACGACGTGCCGGCCCTCCAGCGTGGTCACGGCGCCGTCCGCGCCGGTGACCGCCACCGAGGTCGGGCCGGTCAGCCTGCCGTGGCCCTCGACCATGGTGATGCCCTTGGACTTGATGAGGCCGGTCAGTCCCTTGACGGTGGTGGAGACGACCTTGTCCTTGTAGGCGTGCACGCCCGCGATGTCGATGCCCTCAAAGGCGGCTTTGACACCGTACTTCGCCGCTTCGCGGGTCTGGTCGGCGACCTCCGCCGCGTGCAGCAGCGCCTTGGTGGGGATGCACCCCCGGTTCAGGCACGTGCCGCCGAGCTTGTCGCGCTCGATCAGCGCCACGCTCATGCCGAGTTCGGCGGCGCGCAGGGCGCATGCGTACCCGCCGCTGCCGCCGCCGAGGACCACGATGTCGAAGGGGCCGTTGTCGGCCACTGGACGCTCCCTTTCCGGTCTGCGCGCTGTTGTTGTCCTTGCCAGTGTGGTCGGCCAGTCTCGTCGCACCACACCGCGCCGGGGCCGGGCTCCGGTCCGGCGTGCGTCCCGTCGCCGGGCACCGGCGCGTCCTGACGTCTCCGGCGGCCGGGCTCAGCGCACACGGCCCCGTCGCCATGGAGCAATCTATTCGGTTCTCGGACCGCCCGTACCGGCGGGGGCGAGCAAGGTTTCAGGCGCGTGTCCCGGGCGGGCCCGCCGCGCGGGTCCGCCGCGGCGGCTATAGGGCGCCGGCGGCCAGCTCCTCGGCGATGCGCACCAGCGCGCGGGTCGCCGCGCCGGTGCCGCCCTTGGGGGTGTAGCCGTAGGGCTCGCCCTTGTTGTAGGAGGGGCCGGCGATGTCCAGGTGCGCCCAGCGCAGCCCGTCGCGGACGAACTCCTTGAGGAACAGGCCCGCCACCAGCATGCCGCCCCACCGGTCGCCGCTGACGTTGGCGATGTCGGCCACGGCCGAGTCCAGGCCCTTGCGCAGCTCGGCCGGCAGCGGCATGCCCCAGAACGCCTCGCCCTCGCGCCGGGCCGCCGCGACCACCTTCTCCCGCAGGTCGTCGTCGTTGGCCATCACCCCGGTGGTGCGCGTGCCGAGCGCGACGATCTGCGCGCCGGTCAGGGTGGCGACGTCGATGAGCAGGTCGGGCTCGTCCTCGGCGGCGCGCACCAGCGCGTCGGCCATGACGAGGCGGCCCTCGGCGTCGGTGTTGAGCACCTCGACGGTCTTGCCGCCGTACACGCGCAGCACGTCGGACGGGCGCTGCGCGGTGCCGCTCGGCATGTTCTCGGCGAGCGCCAGGTAGCCGACGGCCTTGACCTTCACGCCGAGCCGGGCCATCGCCGACAGCGCGCCCAGGACCGCGCCCGCGCCGCCCATGTCGGACTTCATCCAGTCCATGGCGTCGGTCGGCTTGAGCGACAGGCCGCCGGAGTCGAAGGTGATGCCCTTGCCGACCAGCGCGAGCGTCCGCTCGGCCTCGGGGTGGGCGTAGACGAGGCGCACCAGGCGCGGCGGGTTGACCGAGCCCTTGCCGACGCCGGTGATGCCGCCGTAGCCGCCCTCGGCGAGGGCCTTCTCGTCCAGCACCTCGATCTCCAGCCCGGCCTCGCCCGCCACCCGCTCGGCGGTGCGGGCCAGGTCGTCGGGGGTCAGGTGGGACGGCGGCGTGTTGACGAGGTCGCGCACGAGCGAGACCGCCTCGGCCAGGGTGCGGGCGCGGTCCACCGCCGCCTGCGCGCCGTCGGCGGAGGCGGCCAGGACGATCCGCTCGACCGGGTCCTTGCGCTCGCCGGTGCGGAAGGAGTGGAAGGCGTAGTTGCCCAGCAGCGCGCCCAGCGCGACCGCCTCGACCTCGGCGGCGGACGCGGCGGGCAGCGCGATGCCGGCCCGCCGGGTGCCGGCCAGCGCGCGCACGGCCGCGCCGGCGGCGCGGCGCAGCGCCTCGGCGTCCGGCGACTCGCCCAGGCCGACCGCGACGAGCAGCGGCGCGGGCAGCGCGCCCAGGGTGGGCACCCGGGTGATCTCCTCGGCCTTGCCGGTCGCGCCCACGGCGCGCAGCGCGTCCGCCAGGCGGCCGCCGAAGGCCTGGTCGATCCCTTCGGCTCCCGCGGCGGGCCGGACGCCGTCGCCGCCGTCCTTTCCGTCCGGGACGACGCCGATCACCACGGCGTCGACGTCGAGTGTGGCGGGGGGCGCGTTGTCAAGGCTGATGGTGGTCGTCACGTCGTCCGATGGTAGTCCTCCCGGTGACCGGTTTCGCCCTTTTGGATCAAGCCTTGACCCTCGGGGCCCTGGCCGCTCGCGGCCTGCCGCCCTCCCGGACGGGGAGGGCCGAAGGCAGCCGGAGCGGTGGTGCACCGCAGGTCAGCGGCGTGTACGGAAGGGGGAACGGCGGGCTGCGCGCGGCACGTGCGCACGGTCTGGGAGTGATCGGCGACACGACGGGGCGGGCACCGCGGAAAGAATTCACGCGCGACGCTCCGCCGATCGGTGCGACCGTCAACTCCGTGCGGCCGTCAATGCGCGGCCATCACCACCAAGGCGGCGGTGGCCGCCAGCTCCACCAGGGCGCCGAGGACGTCGCCGGTGATCCCGCCGAGGCGGCGTACCGCGTGCCGCAGCATCAGCAGCGCCGCGGCCAGGCCGAGCAGCACGGCGGCGACGGCGCGCACCCCGCCGGCCGCGCCGTCCGCCCACACGCCCAGGCCGCCGGCGGCGGCCATGACGGCGGCGGTGACCGCGACCGCCTCACGGGCGCCGACCGTCCCCGCCACCAGAGCGCCCAGCCCTCCGGGACGCGCACAGGGCACCCCCGCACGGCACGCCCAGGGCAGGGCCAGCCGCCCGGCGACCGCCGCGACCAGCGCGGCCGCCGCGGCGTGCGGCGCCGTCGCCAGGGCGGCGACCTGGATCAGCAACGTCAGCAGCAGCGTCACCACGCCGAACGGCCCGATGTCGGACCGCTTCATCACCTCCAGGGCGCCCTCGGCGGGGCGGCGGCTGCCCAGCCCGTCGGCCAGGTCGGCCAACCCGTCCAGGTGCAGCGCCCGGGTCAGCGCCGCCGTCGCGGCCACGGCCAGCGCCGCCCGCAGCGGCGCCGCCAGCCCGGCCGGCGCGCCCACGGCCAGGACCGCCGCGGCGCCGCCGCCGACGATCAGGCCGGCGAGCGGGGCCAGCAGCATGGCGCGCCCGGCGGTGCGCCGGTCGATCTCCCCGGCGCCGGGCCAGGGCACGACGGTCAGCAGCGTGACCGTCAGCCGCAGCGCCGCGGTCATCCCAGCTCCAGCACGCGCCCCGCCACGACCAGCGCGGCCTCCTCCGACTCGGCGGCGAGCCGCTGGTTGAGACGGCCGAGCAGGTCGCGGAACGCGCGTCCGGAGGACGTGGCCGGCACCACCGACAGCCCCACCTCGTCCGTCACCGCGACCACGCGGGCGGACGTCCCGCGCCACGCATCGACGAGCTCGTCCAGGCGGGGCTGGACGGCGTCGGGGGCGTCCCAGGCGCCGGCCTCGTCGATGACCGCGGCCAGCCAGGTGCCGATGCCGTCCACGAGCACCGCGCCTTCAGCGGTTTCGAGCACGCGCATCAGATCGGTCGTCTCCAAGGTCGTCCACCAGGAGGGACGGCGCTTCTTGTGGGCCTCGACGCGGGCGTTCCATTCCGGGTCGTCGGCGCCGGTCTTTCCCGTGGCGACATAGGTCACGTGGGGGTGGGCGGCCAGCCGCAGCTCAGCCTCGGCCGACTTGCCGGATCTGGCCCCGCCCAGCAGCAGCAGACGGTGGGGACCGTCCTGAGGGCCCAGCCAATGCCTCAGACGGCGTTCCAGCTCGTCCGGCGAGGAGACCCGGTGGTCGATGTGGACGGCGTGCACCTCCGTCGCTTGGGTGACGGCCCCGATGCGGCGCAGCCATCCCAAATGCTCCGGGCACCCCACCAGATCGAGAAGCGCCGCGTCATATGCCGCCCCGTCCAGCGGTTCGGGACGGGAGCCCGGCCCGGACGCCACCAACACGCGGCTCCCGCATGGGCCCGTCACATCCCAGCCGCCAGGAACGTCGCGACGCGCGCACTCTTCCAGCGGCACGCCGTCCACCGTCGCCCGGGTAGGGGCGAACTGGATGCCGGCGGCACGCAGACGGTTGCACGAGGCGCAGCGGCAACCGGAAGCGGGCCAGCCGTCCGGTCCCGCGACGCCTTGCAGATCAATGTCCATCGTGGTCGAGAACTCTACGGGCCGCCCAAGGGCGGATCCGCCCGGCTACTCTCCACGTCAAGACCATTCGTCGCTGAGGAGACGCTGTGGCCAACCCCCCGAATGCACCTTGGCCCCCGAGTGCGCAACCGCCCGGAGCGTTTCCGCCCCCACCTCCCGCCCCTCCTCCCGGCGGCCCCGTCCCCCCGGGCACGCCCTGGGGGCCAGGCGGCACCCCGCCTGCGGGCGCCCCTCGCCGCGGCGGCCTGGGCCTGGTGATCGCCCTGGTCGCCGGAGGGCTGACGGTCGTGCTCGTCGCCGCCGTCGCCGCATTCGTCCTCCTGCGCGACGAGGAGAGCGGCGGCGGTCCGGAGCAGCTGCGCGTCGGGCAGATCGCGGGCGGCGCCGAGGCCCGGCCCGGCGCCGACGGCAGCCTCACCATGGTCCGGCCCGGCGTGGAGCGTCCCGTCGTGGAGGTCTACGAGGACTTCGCCTGCCCCCCGTGCGGCAGGTTCGACCGCGCCGTCGACCCCATGCTCAAGGAGCTGGCCGTCGCGGGACGGGCCAAGGTGGTCTTCCGGCCGATGGTCATCTTCGCGAAGGGCGTCGAGCCGATGCACGGCAACTCGCTGCGCGCCGCGTCCGCGCTGCGCTGCGTCACCGACGGCGCGCGCTGGCTGTCCTTCCAGGACGTCCTCTACACCCATCAGCCGGCCGAGGAGACGACCAGGGCCTACGAGATCTCCGATCTGCTCTCCTACGGGGCGTCGGTGGGACTGACCGACTCGCGGTTTCGCCGCTGCGTGACCGAGCAGGCCCGCGCGGAGGACGTGCTGAGCGCCAGCCGCACCTACACCACGTCGCACGGCGTCCATCGCACGCCGTCGGTGCGGGTGGACGGCCGCCTGCTCTCCGACGCCGACGTGCACTCTCCCGACGCCCTGCGGCGCGCGATCGAGGCCGCGAGCTGACCGGACGGGCTAGTCTCCTCACGGCGGAGGGAGGTCGAGCACATGGCGTGGAGCTGGCGGCTGGAGAAGGCCGACGGCCGAGAGCTAGGTCGCTCCGAGGAGACGTTCACCACGCAGGCGGACGCGGAGACCTGGCTGGGGGAGACCTGGCGCGGCCTGCGCGAGGAGGGCGTCGACCAGGTCACGCTCCTCGACGGGGAGTCGGTCGTCTACGGCCCCATGAGCCTGCACGATCCCGAATAACGGACGGGCCGCCGCGGCGCCGCCCGCCGTTCCGTGGCGGCGCCGCGGCGGACCCGTTCAGGGACGCGTGCGCGGGCTGACCGTCTTGGCCGGGTCCCGTTCGACCACCGGGCCCAGCACGTCGTCGATGCGCTTGAGCACGTCCGCGTCCAGCTTCACCCCGGAGGCGCGGGCGTTCTCGCGGACCTGCTCGGGACGCGAGGCGCCCACGATCGCCGACGACACGTTCGGGTTCTGCAGCACCCAGGCCACGGCCAGCTGCGCCATGGTCAGGCCCAGGTCCGCGGCGATCGGCTTGAGCTCCTGCACGCGGGTCAGCACGTCGTCGGTGAGGAACCGCTTGACGAAGTCCGCGCCGCCTTTGTCGTCGGTGGCGCGCGACCCCGGCGGCGGGGGCTGCCCCGGCAGGTACTTGCCGGTCAGCACGCCCTGCGCGATCGGCGACCAGACGATCTGGCCGACGCCCTCCTTCTCGCACAGGGGCACGACCTCGCTCTCGATCACCCGCCACAGCATCGAGTACTGCGGCTGGTTGGAGACGATCCGGTCGAAGCCCATCTCGTCGGCGATCTCGAGCGCGCGGGCGATCTCGTCGGCGCGCCACTCCGAGACGCCCACGTACAGCACCTTGCCCTGCCGCACCAGGTCGTCGAACGCGCGCAGGGTCTCCTCCAGCGGCGTCTCGTAGTCGAACCGGTGCGCCTGGTACAGGTCGACGTAGTCGGTCTGCAGGCGGCGCAGCGAGCCGTGGATCGACTCGAAGATGTGCTTGCGCGACAGCCCGCGGTCGTTCTGGCCGGGGCCGGTCGGCCAGTACACCTTCGTGAAGATCTCCAGGCCTTCGCGCCGCTGGCCCTTCAGCGCCCGTCCGAGGACCTCTTCGGCGCGCGTGCCCGCGTACACGTCCGCCGTGTCGAAGGTGGTGATCCCCTCGTCGAGGGCCGCGTGCACGCACGCGCGCGCCGCGTCCTCCTCGACCTGGGAGCCGTGCGTGAGCCAGTTGCCGTAGCTGATCTCGCTGACTTTGAGACCGCTGCGGCCCAAGTGTCGGAACTGCATGCTCCGACCCTAACCCCGGGTGATCGATCAGACCTTGTCGCCGATGTTCACCTGGGGGGCGGGGATGCGCAGCCTGCGGATCTGCATGGCGCGCATCGCCGCGTACAGGCCCACGCCGCGGCGGTCCTCGTCCGGGAACCGCTCGGCCGCCAGCTTCTTGACCCGCATGCTCAGCCAGAGCCCTTCGACCAGCACCACCGCCAGCAGCAGCGGGGGCGCGAGCAGCACCAGCAGCCTCGCCCACACCGTGGGCACCAGGCTCAGCAGGACGATGACGAGCATCGTGTACATCAGGTACGAGCCCACGGTGCGCCGCGCGTCGACGTAATCGCGGGCCAGCCGCCGCACCGGGCCCTTGTCCCGCTTGAGCAGGTAGCGCTCGTCGCCCCGGGCCATTCCTTCGCGGATCTTGGCGCGTTCGGCCGCCTGCTTCTCGCGCATGCGCCGGTAGGCCTCCCTGCGGTTGGCCGGCGCGGTGATCGGCTGGCGGCGCCGCTTCTCGGCGTCGCGGCGCTTGGGGGTCGGACGCCCCTTGCCGCCCGGCTTGGCTACTACCTGGGGAGGATTTGCGGGGGCTTCCTGGGTACGACGTCGGAACACGAGGTTCAGCCTACCGGCTGCGAACATCGTGGCTGCCTCGCGCGTTAACGCGTAGGGTGATAAGAACCCCAGCAGTGGTCATTGAGCCCAGTTTGCGACTGAGCCAGCACACGAAGGGACCGGCGCCGCGCGATGAGCGTGATGAAGCGAATGTCGATGATCTTCAGGTCCAAGGCGAACAAGGCTCTGGACCGCATGGAGGATCCTCGGGAGACCCTCGACTATTCCTACCAGCGCCAGCTGGAGATGCTGCAGAAGGTCCGTCGGGGTGTGGCCGACGTCGCGACCTCGCGCAAGCGTCTGGAACTGCAGATCAACCAGTTGGAGCAGCAGCACAACAAGCTCACCGAGCAGGGGCGCAAGGCGCTGCAGGTGGGCCGGGAGGATCTGGCCAGGGCGGCGCTGGAGCGGCGGGCCGGGCTCGACTCCCAGCTCAACGAGCTGCGGACGCAGTACGAGCAGCTGCAGGCCGAGGAGGAGAAGCTCACGCTCGCCTCGCAGCGGCTGCAGGCCAAGGTGGACGCCTTCCGCACCCGCAAGGAGACGATCAAGGCGACCTACACCGCGGCCGAGGCGCAGACCAAGATCAACGAGGCGTTCTCCGGCATCTCCGAGGAGATGGGCGACGTCGGTCTGGCCATCCAGCGGGCCGAGGAGAAGACCGAGACCATGAAGGCCCGCGCCGGGGCGATCGACGAGCTGCTGGCCTCCGGCGCCCTGGAGGACTTCACCGGGCCCAAGGACGACATCCAGGCCGAGCTGGACCGCATGGGCGCCACCACCGGCGTGGAGCTGGAGCTGGAGCGGATGAAGGCCGAGCTGGGGCAGGCGCCGGCGCCCAAGCAGCTCGAGAAGGGCGCGCCGGACGCGCAGCCGCAGCAGCAGGACGCCGCGCAGCAGGCCCAGCAGCAGACCCCTCAGCAGGCTCAGCAGCAGGCGCAGTACCCGCAGCAGCCCGGGGGTGGGCAGTGATCGTCAGGATCATGGGCGAGGGGCAGTTCGAGGTCGCCGAGACCGACCTGCCCGCGCTCAACGACCTCGACGCCCGGCTGGAGTCGGCGATCGAGACGGGGGACGAGGACACCTTCCGCGGCGCCCTGCGCTCGCTGCTGGACAACGTGCGCAAGGTCGGCACGGCGCTGCCCGCCGACAGCCTGGAGCCGTCGGAGCTCGTGCTGCCGCCCGTCGACGCGACCATCGACGAGGTGCGCGGCATGCTCGGCGACGAGGGGCTCATCCCGGGCTGACGCCGCCGCGCGGTCGCCCGTCGCACCGACCGCGCATCTCCCTGACGTCCGCGCGCAGCGCCCTCGTGGCGCGCGTCGCCGGACAGTGACACCCCCGCCCCCTTCGAGCGCGCCTGCCCGGAGAACGCCGGGCCGCCGCTGCTCAAGGGCACAAATGCGTCCCGTCGCACGTTCTTTTAATGGGATTTCGGGGACGCCCGGAATGCCGATGGGACCGACGACGGGAGGGGGCCGTTCATGGCGCGCACACGCTACGCGGCCGACCGGGGGCTGACGTCGCGCATGGTCGTGACCATGTTCCTGCTCGGCCTGGTGTACGTCGCCTTCGTGGCGGCGTTCTTCGCGATCGCGCCCGGCTGGGGGCTGGTCGCCCTGGCCGTCGCGGTCGCGATCCTGCTCGCCCAGTACTTCTTCTCCGACCGGCTGACGCTGTTCGCCATGCACGGCCGGGAGGTCTCCCCGCGGGAGGCGCCCGAACTGCACGGCGTCGTCGACCGCATCTGCGCCATGTCGGACGCGCCCAAGCCGCGCGTCGCCGTCGCCGACACCGACGTGCCCAACGCCTTCGCCACCGGCCGCAACCAGAAGAGGGCCGTGCTGTGCGTGACCACCGGGCTGCTGCGCCGCCTCGACCCCGTGGAACTGGAGGGCGTGCTGGCCCACGAGATGTCGCACATCGCGCACCGGGACGTGGCGGTCATGACCATCGCCTCCTTCCTCGGCGTGTGCGCCGGGCTGATCACCCGGTTCGGCCTGGAGTGGGGCCTGTGGGGCGGGTTCGGCCGCCGCAACGGCGACCAGAACGCCGGCCTGGTCCTGCTGGCCGTGGTGCTGGTCAGCGCGGTGGCGTACGCGATCAGCTTCCTGCTCACCCGGGCGCTGTCGCGGTACCGCGAGCTGTCGGCCGACCGGGCGGCGGCACTGCTCACCGGCCGCCCGTCCGCGCTGGCGAGCGCGCTGACCAAGGTGTCGGGGGAGCTGGCCCGCATCCCCAGCCGCGACCTGCGGGCGGCGGAGCCGTTCAACGCGTTCTTCTTCGCGCCCGCCCTCGCCAAGGGCTTCAGCGTCTCGGCGCTGTTCAGCACCCACCCGCCGCTGGAGCGCAGGCTGGCCCAGCTGCAGCAGATCTCCGCCCGGCTCGGCAGGGGGCTGTGACGATGAGGTTCCTGGACGCGCTGCTCGGCCGGTCCAAGCCGGCCCCGCCCGACCTGGACCGCCTGTTCGCGCTGCCGAACGCCGCGGTGACGCTGGAGGCGGCCACCGGGTTCACCCCCACGGGCCTGGGCTCGGTGTGCTTCCGCGCCGCCGAGGGCGGGGCGTTCGCGCGGCTGCAGCGCGACATCCAGGAGCTCCTGGACGCCGACGAGGGCCCCAAGGTGGAGGTGAGCACCGACTCCTACGGCTACACCTGGATGCTGGTCCGCCACGCCCCCGACGAGCTGCCCGCGGTGGTCACCGACCTGCACGCGATCAACTCCACGCTCGAGGCCGGCGGTTTCGGACCGCACCTGCTGTGCTCGCTGACCGGGTTCCGGGGGCCGGACGGACGCCGCCTGGCCCTGATCTACCTCTACAAGCGCGGCACCTTCTACCCGTTCGCCCCGCTGCCGGGCGACCGGCGCGACAACGCCCTGGAACTGCAGGTGCGCGGGGCCGTCGGCGCCGACCTGCCCGTCGAGGAGGACCTGGGCCGCTGGTTCCCCGTCTGGGGCGCGGAGTTCTGAGGGCCGCGCGACCCCGGACCGCGCGTCCGGCGCCAGGAGGCGACAGGGCGACGGGAGGAGAGGGGAGAGGCCGGGCGAGACGGGCGCGGAGCGTCCGCCCGGCCGCCGACGGCGCTACGGCAGCGCCAGCATCTGGTCGAGGGCGACGCGGGCGTAGTGCGCGGTCTCCGGGTCGACCTCGATGGGGTTGACGACCTCGTCCCGCGCCAGCGACTCCAGCGCCCACACCAGGTGCGGCATGTCGATGCGGTTCATCGTCGAGCAGAAGCACACCGTGCGGTCCAGGAACATCACGTTCTTGTCGGGGTGCGCGTTGGCCAGCCGCCGCACCAGGTTCAGCTCGGTGCCGACCGCCCACGCCGACCCGGACGGGGCCGACTCGATGGTCTTGATGATGTACTCGGTGGATCCGACCAGGTCCGCCTCCACGACCACCTCGTGCCGGCACTCGGGGTGGACGAGCACGTTCACGTCCGGCACCCGGGCCCGGATCTCGTCCACCGACTCCTTGGTGAACCGGCCGTGCACGGAGCAGTGGCCGCGCCACAGCAGCATCTTGGCGTCGCGCAGCTGCCGCGGGGACAGCCCGCCCTCGGGGCGGTGCGGGTCGTACACGACGCAGTCGTCCAGCGACATGCCCATCTGCAGGACGGCGGTGTTGCGCCCCAGGTGCTGGTCGGGCAGGAACAGCACCTTCGACCCCTTGGAGAACGCCCATTCCAGCGCGCGCTTGGCGTTGGACGACGTGCAGACCGTCCCCCCGCGGCGGCCCACGAACGCCTTGATGTCGGCCGAGGAGTTCATGTAGGTGACCGGCACCACCTCGTCGGCGATCCCGGCGTCCTCCAGCACCTCCCAGCACTCCTCCACCTGGTCGAACGTGGCCATGTCCGCCATCGAGCAGCCCGCGGCCAGGTCCGGCAGCACCACCCGCTGGTGGTCGGCGGTCAGGATGTCGGCCGACTCGGCCATGAAGTGCACGCCGCAGAACACCACGTACGGCGCCTGCGGACGGGCCGCCGCCTCCCGGGCCAGCTTGAACGAGTCGCCGGTGACGTCGGCGAACTGGATCACCTCGTCGCGCTGGTAGTGGTGGCCCAGCACGAACACCCGGTCGCCCAGCGCGGCCTTGGCGGCCCTGGCGCGCTCCACCAGCGCGGGGTCGGACGCGGGGGGCAGGTCGCCGGGGCAGTCGACGCCGCGCTCGCTGTCCGGGTCCGCGCCCCGGCCCAGGAGCAGCAGCGGAAGATCACGCACGGGGGTGGTCACGACGCTCTCCCTCCTGCGACGGACTTATCGTCGCTTTGACGACTAATAATCGCACACATATCGGGCACAGGGATCTGCGGGGGAGGGGTGTGACGCACACCGCAGCCGGAACGGCCGCGGGCCCGTGTGTCACACTGGCGTCACGTGGAATGCCTACGGGCCGAGGTACGTTGTCGTAAGAACGTCGAGGCGCGGAAGACCAGACGCGTCCCGTCTCGAAGGACATGCGAGACTGCGCCGCGGGCGCGGCGAAGCGAAACCCGGGAGCCACACACATGACGGTTTCAGGCGAGACCACGCAGGAGACCACGCAGCAGGGCGTCATCCTCACCGACGCCGCCGCCGAGAAGGCCAAGAGCCTTCTGGAGCAGGAGGGCCGCGACGACCTGGCGTTGCGTGTCGCCGTGCAGCCGGGCGGCTGCTCGGGCCTGATCTACCAGCTGTTCTTCGACGAGCGGCAGATGGACGGCGACCTGGTCCAGGACTTCAACGGCCTGGCGGTGCGGGTCGACCGGATGAGCCTCCCGTACCTGAACGGCGCGACCATCGACTTCGTCGACACGATCGAGAAGCAGGGCTTCACGATCGACAACCCGAACGCGTCGGGCTCGTGCGCCTGCGGCGACTCGTTCAACTAGGCCCGCGTTCGACTGGGCCCGCGTTCGACTAGGCCCGCGCGGCGCCCGAGCGCCGCGCTCGACCGCGCGGCCGGCACGGTGACCCGCACGTGACCTGCTCGGTGACCCGCACGCGCACGCGCGGTCGTCGCGAACGCCCGTGAGCGGCCCGGACGACGCGTCGTCCGGGCCGTCGCGCGTCCGGCGGCGGATTGGCGCCGTCCCTACGAATTACTTCCGTGCCGGAGATGGAGCGCGGGCCGATCCCGTGGTGCCATGGGCAGTAGTCTTGACCGTCCGCGATCCCCCCATGGGGTCGAGCGACAGCCGGACACTGCCGGACGACACCACGAGGAGAGCGACGCCGTGCGCATCGCCGTGACAGGCTCCATCGCGACCGATCATCTGATGACCTTCCCCGGCCGGTTCACCGACCAGCTGCTCCCCGATCAGCTCGATCGGGTGTCGCTGTCGTTCCTGGTCGACGAGCTGGAGATCCGGCGGGGCGGCATCGCCGCCAACATCTGCTTCGGCATGGGCAGCCTGGGCAAGGAATCGATCTTGGTGGGCTCGGTCGGCGACGACTTCGCCGACTACCGCTCCTGGCTCGAACGGCACGGCGTGGACACCGCCTCGGTGCACGTGTCCGAGCTGCACCACACCGCCCGGTTCCTGTGCACCACCGACCAGGACCAGAACCAGATCGCCACCTTCTACGCCGGCGCCATGAGCGAGGCGCGCTCCATCGAGCTGAAGCCGGTCGCCGACCGGGTCGGCGGGCTCGACCTGGTGGTGATCAGCCCGAACGACCCCGAGGCGATGCTGCGGCACACCGACGAGTGCCGCGCCCGCGGCATCCCGTTCGCCGCCGACCCGTCCCAGCAGCTGGCCCGCATGGACGGCCCGGACGTGCGCAGGCTCATCGACGGCGCCGCCTACCTGTTCAGCAACGAGTACGAAAAGGCCCTCGCCGAGGAGAAGACCGGCTGGTCGGAGCAGGAGTTCCTGGACCGGGTCCAGGTCCGGGTGACCACCCTCGGCCCCAAGGGCGCGATCATCGACCGCAAGGGCGAGGAAGGGCTGCACGTGCCCGCCGTCCCCGTCGCCAAGGTCGTCGACCCCACGGGCGTCGGCGACGCCTTCCGCGCCGGCTTCCTGACGGCCGTCGCGTGGGGCCTGCCCCTGGAACGCGCCGCCCAGGTCGGCAACGTCACCGCCGCCTACGCCCTGGAGGCCGCGGGCCCGCAGGAGTACACCCTGTCCACCTCGGCGTTCCTGGAGCGCCTGGCCGGGACCTACGGCGCCTCCGCCGCCGACGACGTGCGCCCCCACATCTCCTGCCCGAACCCGTAACGGACACGGCCGCAGCGCCCCGCCCGCACCGCGCGACGAGCGCCGTAGGGCGGGGCGCATCCGTTTTCGCGCCCGTCTGCTCATGGACCGGCGGGGCGCGCGCCCCGCATCGCGGCGCACGCGGCGCATCGGCCCGCTCAGCACATGCGGCGGATCAGTACATCCGGCGGATATGGAAGGCCCAACCGCCGCGTTCGACGGGCTCCTCGCGGACGAACTCCTGCGACTTCATGCGGCACCAGGCGGGCACGTCGGTCCGGGCGGCCACGTCGTCGGCGAGCACCGCGATGATCTCGCCCACCGGGACCTCGCGGATCCGCTCGGCCAGCATGATGATCGGGATGGGGCACTTGCGGCCCAGCGCGTCGACGACCAGCGCGGGCCGGGGCCCGGCCGGTGCGGCGGGCGGGTCGGCGGGGGGCTGCTGCGCGCGCCGGGCGGCGCGACGGGAACGGCCGGGGAACCTCATCGGAGCGGCCGCCTCGCGGTCGCCGGCGACGGCGGCGCCGGACGGGGGGGACGGGGCCACGGGGGCGTCTGCGGGGTCATCGGGGCGTCACTCCACGCTTGCTCCGGCGGCCCGGCGCAGCCGGGCGACCGCGTCTGGCAGCACCTGAAGGAACCGGTCGACGTCGGCCGGGCGCGCGTCGCGAGGAAGCGACACCCGCACGTTGCCATGGGTGATCACTCCCATCGCCTCCAGGACATGGCTGGGACGCAGCGTATCGGCCGTGCACGAGCTTCCCGACGAGACCGCGAAACCCAGGCGGTCCAGTTCGGTCAGCAGCGCCTCGCCCGGCACGTACAGGCAGGAGAAGGTCACCAGGTGCGGCAGCCGCCGCTCCGGGTGACCGACCACCTGTACGTCTTCGATCGTACGCGGCACCCGGTCCCGGATACGGCCGATCAGCTCGGAAAGACGGGGCGCGCGGACGGACATCTCGTCCCGCAGCGCCGCGAGCGCGGCCGCCGCCGCCACCGCGCCGGGCACGTTCTCGAACCCGGGCACGCGCCGCCGTTCGCGCTCGTCCTCCGGCAGCGGAGAGCGCCAGCGCACGCCCTTGCGCACCACCAGCACGCCGACGCCCGGCGGCCCGCCCCACTTGTGCGCGCTGGCGGCCAGCAGCGACCAGCCGTCCGGCACGTCCACCCGGCCGACGGACTGCGCCGCGTCCACGAACAGCGGCACCCCCGCGGCGCGGCACGCCTCGGCGGCCTCGGCGACCGGCTGCAGCGTGCCGACCTCGTGGTTGGCCGACTGCAGGCAGGCCAGCGCGGTGTCGGGGCGCAGCGCCGCGGCGAACTCGGCGGGGTCGACGCGCCCGTCCCGGTCCACCCCCACGACGGTGACCTCGCCGCCCTCGCGCTCGTGCGCCTCGGCCGTGTGCAGCACGCTGGAGTGCTCCACCGCGCTCACCACCAGGTGCCGGCCCGCGCGGCGGCGGGCCCGCAGCGCGCCCAGCATCGCCAGATGCACCGCCTGCGTGCCCGACGAGGTGAACGACACCTCGTCGGGGCGCACGCCGAGCACGGACGCGACCTGCGCGCGCGCCCGGTCGAGCATGATCCGGGAGCCGCGCGCCAGACCGTACAGCCGCGCCGGATCGGCCCACCCGGATTCGAGCGCGCTCAGCAGCGCCTCGCGCGCCGCCGGGTGGAGCGGCTCGCTGGACGCGGCGTCGAAGTAGACCCTCTCGCCGGCCATCTCGGAAGGGGGCGCGGCGTCGGTGCCCATGTCGGAAATGGCCACTCCAGGAGCGTAACCGGGACCCGATCGGGGGTTCCGGGGACCCTCGCGCTAATCTGTCCCTCGCACGTGTGACAACCGACCTGACCGCCCGGAGGACCGGGCTTCATCTGTGGGGAAGGCAATCCGTGAGTCCGACCCGCTCTAGGGAGCGGCGTACGCCTGTGCGCGGGCGCCGCGCGTTGAAAAGCGCAGGGGCCCTGGGCCTGCTGGCGTTGACCGCCACCGCCTGCAGTGGCGAGGTGAAGCGCTTGGGCATGCCCGAACCGATCAGCGAGCAGGCCGAGCGCATGCTCACGCTGTGGCAGGGCTCCTGGATCGCGGCGTTCGCCGTCGGCGGCGTCGTCTGGGGCCTGATCATTTGGGCGGTGCTGTTCCACCGCAAGCGCTCGGACGACCTGCCGCCTCAGGTGCGCTACAACCTGCCGATCGAGATCCTCTACACGGCGGTCCCGTTCGTCATCATCGGCGTGCTGTTCTACTTCACGGCGCGCGACCAGGACTACGTCGAGAAGATCGACAACAAGAAGCCGCCGGCGGTCACGGTCGACGTCATCGGCTTCCAGTGGAGCTGGCAGTTCGACTACAAGGAGAAGGACGCCTCCGGCAAGGAGCGCACCGTCGCCTCCGTGGTCGGCGTGCCGGTCTCCCCGGACTCCGACAACAAGCCGGTGCTGACCGTCCCGTCCGGTGAGCGCGTGCGCATCAGGCTGCACTCGAACGACGTCATCCACTCGTTCTGGGTCCCGGCGATGCTGTACAAGAAGGACGTGATGCCGGGCTATGTGAACGAGTTCGAGTTCACCGCCACCAAGACCGGCACCTATGAGGGCCGGTGCGCCGAGCTGTGCGGCGTCGACCACAGCCGGATGCTGTTCCAGCTGCGGGTCGTCACGCCCGAGCAGTACCAGAAGTTCATCGCCCAGGCCAAGGCCAAGGCGGCTCAGGGAGCCAAGCAGTGACCACCGTCAGTGACGCACCGAGCGCGCCGATCGCCGCCGCGCGCACGAGCAAGGGGCGCATCCTCGCGTCGTGGCTGTCCAGCACCGACCACAAGGTGATCGGCTACCTCTACCTGATCACCTCGTTCTTCATGTTCCTCATCGGCGGCGTCATGGCGCTGGTGATGCGGGCGGAGCTGTTCAAGCCGGGCCTGCAGGTGGTCAGCAACGAGCAGTTCAACCAGCTGTTCACCATGCACGGCACGGTGATGCTGCTCATGTTCGCCACCCCGCTGTTCGCCGGGTTCGCCAACGTCATCATGCCGCTGCAGATCGGGTCGCCGGACGTGGCGTTCCCGCGCATGAACATGCTGGCGTACTGGCTGTTCCTGTTCGGCAGCCTGATCGCGCTGTCGGGGTTCCTCACCCCGGGCGGCGCGGCCAGCTTCGGGTGGTTCGCCTACGTGCCGCTGTCGGACGCGGTGCGCTCGCCGGGCATCGGCGGTGACCTGTGGGTGATGGGCCTGGCCATGTCGGGCTTCGGCACCATCATGGGCGCGGTCAACTTCATCACCACGATCCTGTGCATGCGCGCGCCCGGCATGACCATGTTCCGGATGCCGATCTTCACCTGGAACGTGCTGCTGACCTCCATCCTGATCCTGCTGGCGTTCCCGCCGCTGGCGGCCGCGCTGCTGGGTCTGGAGGCCGACCGCAAGTTCGGCGCGCACATCTTCGACGCCGCGCACGGCGGCACGCTGCTGTGGCAGCACCTGTTCTGGTTCTTCGGGCACCCGGAGGTCTACATCATCGCGCTGCCGTTCTTCGGCATCGTGACGGAGATCCTGCCGGTGTTCAGCCGCAAGCCCATCTTCGGCTACATCGGCCTGGTGTTCGCCACCATCTCCATCGCGGGGCTGTCGGTGACGGTGTGGGCGCACCACATGTACGTCACCGGCCAGGTGCTGCTGCCGTTCTTCTCGTTCATGACGTTCATGATCGCGGTGCCCACCGGCGTGAAGTTCTTCAACTGGGTCGGCACCATGTGGCGGGGGCAGCTCACCTTCGAGTCGCCGATGCTGTGGGCGATCGGCTTCCTGGTGACGTTCCTGTTCGGCGGTCTGACCGGCGTCATCCTGGCCTCCCCGCCGATGGACTTCCAACTCAGCGACTCCTACTTCGTGGTGGCGCACTTCCACTACGTGGTGTTCGGCACCGTGGTGTTCGCGATGTTCGCCGGGTTCTACTTCTGGTGGCCGAAGTGGACCGGCAAGATGCTCAACGACCGGCTCGGCAAGGTGCACTTCTGGATGCTGTTCTTCGGCTTCCACGGCACCTTCCTGGTGCAGCACTGGCTGGGCGCCGCGGGCATGCCGCGCCGGTACTCCGACTACGCCGAGGAGTTCACCGGCCTGAACCAGGTGTCCACCGCCTTCTCGCTGCTGCTCGGCCTGTCGATGCTGCCCTTCTTCTACAACGTCTACATCACCTGGAAGAAGGGCAAGCGGGTCGAGGTCGACGACCCGTGGGGCTACGGCAACTCGCTGGAGTGGGCGACTTCGTGCCCGCCGCCGCGGCACAACTTCAACTCCATCCCCCGGATCCGCTCCGAGCGTCCGGCGTTCGACCTGCACCACCCGCACGTCGGAGCCAAGCGCGAGCTCACCGAGGCGAAGGGATAGCCGGCGATGCGCGTACAGGCGTTCATGTTCTACGGATGCGCGGTGTTCTTCCTGGTCACCGACATCGTGTACTGGCTGTGGTCCAAGGACTGGACCGGCACCACCGCGCTGGCGCTGTCCGTCGGCCTCGCGGGCCTGGTCGGGTTCTACATCCACTTCACGATCCGGCGGCTGGAGAAGGCCAACAACGGCCCGCTGTACGAGGACGACCCCGAGGGTGAGATCGCCGACGCCGCGGGCGAGCTGGGCTTCTTCAGCCCGCACAGCTGGTGGCCGCTGTTCGTGGCGCTGTCGGCCGCGGCGGTCGCGCTGGGCCTGGTGTTCGGCTGGTGGCTGGTGATCGCCGGGCTGGCCGCGTCGCTGCTCAGCACGATCGGCCTGGTGTTCGAGTACTACCGGGGCCACTTCTCGCACTGACGCGGACGCGGCGGCGGTCGGCGGGGTCGATCCCCGGCCCGCCGCCCGCAATGGCGCCGTGCCGATCGCTCCAGGGGTCGGCAAAGAAAGCCGTGGAGGGCCGGGATCCGTCTACCGGACGGGTCCCGGCTTTCCGCATAATGATCGTCGTGCACGATTCGTGAGAAATGTTTGCCCAGAGTGACACGGCGATCGGGGGGTCACGGTGCGCGTCGGTATCTGGGGAGCGAAGGGCCGCGGACGTCCCGTCGCGGCCGTCCGGCGACGGCCCGGCCCGGCGGGGGACGGCCGGCGGCGGACGACGGCGCTGCTGATGGGAGCGGCGGCCGTGGTGGCGGTCGGCTCGGCCGCCTGCGACGACGCCCAGCGCGGGCCGAACCCGCGCGACGCCGTCCACCTGTCCGTGACCCCTCAGGACGGCACCGCCCTGCTGCGGCCCGACAGCGCCATCGACGTGCGCGCCCGCAACGGCACCATCGAGAACGTCACGGTGACGACCAAGGGCACGCCCGTCGAGGGAGTCCTCAACGGCGACCGCGACCGCTGGCGTTCCCGCTGGACGCTCGACCCGGGAACCGACTACACGGTCGTCGCCACCGCGCTCGGCCGCGACGGCAGGACGCGCACGGTCGTCAGCCACTTCGGCACGGCCAAGGCCGGACGGACGCTGGGCGCCGCCGTCGTCGCCCCCGACAATGGGGAGACCGTGGGCGTCGGCATGCCCATCGTGCTGCGGTTCGAGCGGGAGGTGGCCGACCGCGCGGCCGTGGAGCGCGCGCTGGAGCTGCGTTCGTCCCGGCCGGTGGAGGGCGCCTGGCACTGGCTCGACGACCAGAGCGTGGTGTTCCGCACGAGGACCTACTGGCCGTCCTACACCGACGTGCGGTTGCTGGCGCACCTGAGTGGCGTGCGCGCGGCCAACGGGGTGTACGGCACGCGGAACTTCGACGTCGCCTTCCGCATCGGCGACCGGCACGACATCAGGGCCGACGAGGACACGTACCGGATGACGGTGCACAACAACGGTCGTCTGGTGCGCACCATGCCCATCAGCATGGGACGCGGCGGCATCGAGAAGTACACCACCACCAACGGCGTCCACCTGACCATGGAGAAGGGCAACCCGGTCATCATGGACTCGTCGACGGTGGGCTGCGGGCCCGGCTGCCCCGACTACTACCGCCAGACCGTCTACTACGCCGTCCGCATCTCCAACAGCGGCGAGTACGTGCACAGCGCGCCCTGGTCCGTGGGCTCTCAGGGGCGTGAGAACGTCAGCCACGGATGCATCAACGCCAGCCCGAAGGACGCGCGCTGGTTCTACCACTTCGTCTACCGGGGCGACCCCGTCACGGTGACGGGCAGCTCGCGCGAGCTCAAGCCCGACAACGGGTGGGGATACTGGCAGATGAAGTGGGACGACTGGGTGAAGGGCAGCGCCCTGAAGCGGTCGGTGTGGGTGGGCCCGCACGGCAGCACCCCCGCGAAGACGTCCGTGCAGGCGCCCAGCCAGGCCGACCGTACCTCCGCCCCGGGCGGGGGCGGCACCCGGGCCTCTAACGGCGACTGAGCGGCGGCGGCTCCGGGACGCCGTGCTTGCGTGCCCAGTCGCGGGCCATCGCGATGCGCTCGGGGGCGGCGGGATGCGTCCGCCACAGCACGTGCTCCACGATGTCCGGGCGCAGGTCGGAGATGTTGCGCACCGACAGCTCGCGCTGCATCCCGACAAAGGTCGACGGGTCGCGGGTGAGGTCGAGGGAGTGCGCGTCGGCGCGGGCCTCGATGTGCCTGCTGACCAGGTTCTGCACGGGGGCGCCGACCTGCGCGGCCACCGTCACCAAGGCCAGCAGGAGCGCCGCCGAACGGGCGTCCGCGATGCCGCTCCGGTCGACTCCGGCGCGTCGTCGCACCCGGGGGGAGGTCAGCACCACGTACAGGAGGCAGATTCCCCCGGACACGGCCAGCGCGCCGATGAGCGTGCCGTGGAGCACGTCGTTGTTCTCGGCGTGCCCCAGCTCGTGCGCGACGATCGACTCGATGCGGGCGCGCGGGGTGCTCTTCAGCAGCGTGTCGTAGACGACGATGCGGCGCGTGGACCCGAACCCGGAGACGTAGGCGTTGAGCGCGGTGGTGCGCCGCGACGCGTCGGCGACCAGCACGTCCTCCACCGGGACGCCGTCGCGCCGCGCCATCGCCAGCAGGTCGGCGCGCAGCGGCCCGTCGGGCAGGGAGTGGAACCGGTTGAACAGCGGCTCGACCGCCACCGGGTACACGAAGGACACGGCGACGACCAGGACGAAGCCGCCCGCCGCCGCCCCGGCCCACCACCAGCGGGGGAAGCGGCGCATCAGCGCGTACAGCAGCGTGAGCGCCACCGTCCAGATCACCCAGGTGACGCCGAGGGACTTGAGCTGGTCGGTCAGCCACGCCGACCACGACTGAGTGGACAGCCCGTACCGGCGCAGCACCGTCTCGCTCCACGCGTCGAACGGCAGCCCCGCCAGCCGCACCACCACTGTGAGCAGCAGCGCCGCCGCGGCCGCGCGCAGCGGACGGCGCCGCACCCGGGCGGTGGCCCAGCCGACGAACCGCGAGCCCAGGGGCGTCAGCCCCAGGACGAGCACGACGGCGAGGCCGACCAGCAGGCCCGCGTACGCGGGCGGGGCGAGCGCCGCGTCGAACGCCCGCGACCGCTCGATCTGGTCGGCGGTGAAGTCCAGGGACGGGTCGGGAGCGGCACGACCGCCGGGGACCGGGCCGGGCAGCGGGGTCCACGGTGTGGTGACCGCCAGGACGACCCCGACGGCGGCGAACAGCACGACCGACGCGACCGCCGCGGCGACCCGGGGCCTGGAGCGCCCCCGGGGGGCCGCCGGCTCCGGCCGATCCGGCGGCGGCCCGCTCGCCCGTGCGGCGCTCACCCGGGGGGCGTCCGCCTCCGCGGCTTCCGCTCCCGGAGCCGTCGTCGTCTCGTCGCCGCGCTCGCTGCTCACTGCCTCGCCTCCGCCCCGCCGTGCAACCCGATCGTCCTCAACCCAGTGTCTCGCGCAGATAGTCGCGCCATAGCGCGGTGAGGCGGGCCGGGTCGACGCCCAGCGTCGCGCGCAGGGCGGCGTCCAGCGGCCCGCGGCCCGCGGCGCGGTACAGCCGGACCAGCGCGGCCTCACCGTACCGCTCGGCGATCATCCGGCAGGCCAGCCACGCCTCCTGGTAGGCCTGCGGCAGCCGCGGCGCCGAGGCGGCGAAGTCGTCGGGGCCGGGGAGCCGGGCGGGCAGGCGTCCGGCGGCGACCTCGGCGCGCAGTTCGCGTGCGGCCGACCGGACGCTCACGTCGGCGCGCAGGTAGCCGACGTAGTCGGCCAGGCCTTCGATGAGCCACACCGGGGTGCGGCCGTCGCGCGCCCCGCCGGTGGCCACGTGGGTCAGCTCGTGCGTCAGCACCACGTCGCGGCCCAGCGCGCTGAGGCGGGCGAACGCGACGGGGGAGACGACGACGCGATCGGCGCCGCGGCCCTTCCCGGCGGTGGGCGCCGTGGTGGCGACGGCGGCGATCCGGTCCAGTCCCTGCGCGCCCGCGCCCGACGGATCGGCGAGCGCGGCGGCCAGCCCGGGGTCGGCGGGCGCCACCGCGACGGTGCGGCGCCGCCAGCCGTCGCCGACGACGCCGGAGACGACCGGCACGGCCGCGTCCAGGCGGCGGGCGATCTCGTGCAGGCGCGGCCCGTCGCCCAGCACGAGGGTGCGGCGGCCGCGGACGACGGTCAGCGGGCCGCCGTCGAAGACGTCGGCCTCGTCGGGGAGGCCGCGCGCCGCGCCGTCGCCCGCGACCGTCCAGGAGCCCGAGCGCGGCGCGAACGCCATGTACCGGGTCCGGACCACCGGGGCGTCGTCGAAGCCGCGCAGACGGTAGCTCAGGCGCACGCGCGCCACCGCCGATCCGGGCTCCAGGCGCACCAGCGTCTCGCTCCAGGACGCCAGGGGCAGCCGCAGCAGGTTGTCGAACATGCGGCCCTGGGCGTCGCGGTAGGCGGCGGGCGCGGCGGCGACGGTGGCCATGAAGGCGACGCGGTCGCGTTCGCGCACGGCGCGCGTCCGGTTGGCCAGGACGGCCGCGACCGCGCGGGGGTCGGGCACGGCGGGAGCCGGTGCGGACGAGGCCCCGGGGCGCCGGGACGCGTCGGACCCGGCGGCGGTCAGGCCGAGCCCCGCCAGCACGCCCCCCGCCGACGCGGCGGCGATCGCGGTGACGGCCGCGCGGCGCGGGATGCGGCGGACCGGCGGTCCGTCCCCTTCGGCGTGGCCGTCGTCGTTCATGCGCGCGATCCTATGCGGGCCGCACCGGTCGGGCGGCGGCCGGTTCGTCCTCCTCGGAGGATTCGGCGTCCTCGGAATAGGCGAAGCCCGAGGCGGGTTCTGCCGTGTGGGGAGCCGCCGGGTACGCGAACGCGGCCGCCCGTTCGGGCGGCCGCGTCGAAGCACACTATCGGTCAGTGGATGACGAACGAACGAGGATGGAGACCGCCGGGATACCGGGGCGGCGGTCCGTGCCTGTTGACAGCGTTCTCAGTCGGCGCTCACTCCTTCCATACGCCTACCGGGTTAGCTGACGGGTTCGGTCGTGGAAGTCGACCTACGGCGCACGGCCTCGACTCCGGGTGCGAGGCGCGGCGCCGATTCACCCCGGAGCCGGCCGCCCGCGAGCGGCGGGACGAACGGCTCGGTGGTTCCCCGGCTCCACCCCCGTGCCGGGGGCGGACTCGGCGGCCAAGCGGCGGTATTCGGCTGAACTCGTGACGAGGACGGGACCCGTGGGACGGACCCGTCGTGCCGGTCCCGCAGACCTTCCCAGTGCGCTCGCGGCGCCATGCACGCCGCAGGCGTGCGCACGGTACGGCCTCGAGCCGGCGGGAGGACGGCATCTGGCGGATGCCGCCAGGGCGACGCGGCACCGGGTGCCGCAGCGGGGGCGCGGCACCTGGCGGGTGCCGCGGGATGACATCCCGGGACGTCGGCGCTGGCACGGCGCCTGGTGGACGCCGTGAGCGGTCACAAAGTACCAAAGGCGGACGAAGAGGCAAATAGTCGGCAAAAAGATCTACGGTCCAGGTCAGAACGCGTCTGACCTGGACCGCAGTCGTGATCGTGCCGGAGGGCGAGGGGAGCGCGGACTCCTCAGACCCGGCCGGCGCCGTAGAAGTTGGTCCGGTAGTAGCCGGACGTGATCGAGACGATCTCCACGTTCTTGCCGGTGCGCGGCGCGTGGATCATCTTGCCGCCGCCGATGTACAGCCCCACGTGCCCCAGGTTGTTGAAGAACACCAGGTCACCGGGCTGCAGGGCGTCGAAGGACACCCGGCGGGTGGCGGCGTACTGGCTGTTGGTGACGCGCGGCAGGTTCACCCCGGCCGCGCCCCAGGCGCGCATCGTCAGGCCCGAGCAGTCGTAGGAGTTGGGCCCTTCGGCGCCGTACTGGTACGGCTTGCCCAGCTGCGCGTAGGCGAACTGGATGGCGACCCGGGCCGAGCCGCTCGCCGGGCCGTTGTAGGTGGCGCCGGCGCCCTCGCCGGGCGCGGCGTCCCGCTCGCCCAGCTGACGCAGCAGCTTCTTCTGCTGCGCGATCGACTTTTCGACCTCGGCCTTCTTCTCGCGCAGCTCCTTGGCCTTCTTGGCGACCTCGTCGTAGGCCTGCTGGGCCTGGGCCTGCTCGCGGCGCAGCCGCTGCGTCGAGGCCAGGAACTGCTCCAGCTCGGAGCTGCGGTTGCGCGACAGGTGCGCGAAGATCGCGGTCTGGTCGAGGATCTTCTGCGGGTCGTCCGCGGCGGCGAAGCCCACGACGTCGCCGGTCTCGCCGTTCTTGTAGGCGGCGGCCGCCATCTCGGCGATCCGGCGGCGCAGCTCGTTGAAGGTCTTCTGCTCTTCCGCGCCGGCCCGCTTGGTCGCCTGGAGCTTGCGCTTGGCGATCTTCAGCTCCTCGCCGACCTGGTTGTACTTCTCGACCAGCTGCTCGACCTGCTCGTTGAGCTTGATGAGCTTCTTGCGGGCGTCGGACGCGCTGGGCGTCGGCTCGGCGTGCGCCGCCGTCACGGGCACCGCGAGGGACGCCGCCAGGGTGAGGCAGGCGGTCGCCGCCAGGCGCCGGGGGGCGAGCAAGCCCCCGAAAGGACTCCGCGGGCCTCGCGGGTCCGCTGCGGAGCCCCCGGTCAGATCATTGGTCACGGTCGGTTATGCCCCTCTCGTCCATGACGTCAGCCGACGACACTAGCGAGGGGTCACACCAGTCACAACCGATTCGTTACTATTGCGCGTCTTGTTTCACCTGTCCGCGCACAGATGATCACCAGACGCACCGGGCCCGGCCCGCGCCCGCGGGGTCACGAGCGGCCGAGGCGGCGCAGCAGGAGGGTGGAGGGGGCGGGACGGGCGCCGATGCGGCGGGCGGCGTCGGCCACCTCGCGGTCGGACGACACCACGACGACCGCCCGGCCCGACGGCTCGGCGCGCACCAGCTCGCCGATCAGCTCGTCGGCGGTCTGCCCGGGGCGGCTGAACAGCACCCGCACCCCGCGCGGCGCGGTGACCGCCACGGGGGCGTCCAGGTCGGCGCCGTCGAACACGCAGGTGACCTCGGCGCGGGTCTGCGCGGCCAGGCCGCCCAGGCCCGACAGCAGCCGGGTGCGCTGGTCGGCCAGCGGCAGCTCCCCGTACCCGGTCTTGGTGACGTTGTAGCCGTCCACGATCAGGTGCACCTGCGGCAGCGTCAGCAGCCGGTCGAGCAGCTGGGGGTCGTCGTCCGACAGCGACCGGCCGGGCAGCGCGCGCAACGCCTGCTGGTCCGGCGTCACCGCGCCGACCGCGTCGGCCGGGCGGCCGATCGTGGACGGCAGCGCCAGCTCCCGCCGCACCCCCTGGGCGGCGTCCACGAGCGCGTCCAGCAGCATGCGCAGCCGCACGTCGTCGATGTTGCGGCCCTCCCGCGCCGCGCGACGGGCCGCCTCGGCGTTGGCCTCGGCCTGCCCCAGCCGGGCGCGCAGCCGCCGCAGCTCCTTGGAGTCGGCCGCCGCCGCCTCCATCGCCTCCGCCAGCCGCCGCTCGGCCGCGGCCGCCGCCGCGTCGGCCTGCTCGCGCGCCGCCCGGGCCTTCGCGCGCGCCTCGTGCAGCTTGCGGCGCAGGTCGGCGATCTCGGCCTTGGCCTCGCGCAGCTCGGCGCGCAGCCTGTCCGCCTCGGCCGCCCGCGCGGCCCGCAGGGCCGCCAGCTCCTCGCGCAGCTCGGCGATGCGGCGCTCGGCCGCGGCCTCCTCGTGGGCGTGCGCCGACCGTTCCAGCTCGGCGCACGCCGCCTCCACCTGCCGGGTCCAGCCCCGCGGGCGCAGCAGGTACGCCAGCGCCGCCACCCGGGCGGGGTCGGCGGCGGGCGGCACCTGCCCCGCCTCGAGCGCGTCGGCCAGCTCCGCCTGCCCGGCCCGCAACGGCTCGGCCACCCGGCGGCGGAACGCGTCGTCCTTCTCCAGCAGCGCCGCGATGTGCTGCGCGGCGAACTTGGCGCGCTTGCGCCGCTCGAAACGGGCGAACGGACGCAGCGGGGCGGGCACCTCGTCGGGCGGGAGGGCACCGATCAGTTCCGCGGCGGCCTCGACCACGTGCTGCCGGACCGCCCCGGGGAGGGGACGGGCGAGCCGTTCGTCCGGATCCGGGCCGCTGTCGATGGTCCTGCTCCTCCCAGGCCGAAATGACCCCCGGTGCGCTGTCTGTTCCCGGGCGTGTCGCGCCCTAACCAGCGCGAACGCGCGATCCCCCGACCCCCTTGCATTCCGGTGAGCCAGGGGGACGTCCATCACCGGGCAAGGGGCGCCGGATCCCGCGCCCGCCCCCCGAGGGCCGACGGCCGCACATGGCACGGTCCGGCACAGTCCACACTAGCGGGACCCGCACTGTCGGTGGCGTCCTCTACGGTCGCCCACATGACTGCAGTGCCCTCCGCTTCCCGCGGCGGAACCGTCCCGTCCCACGGCGTCCAGGGCACCCTCGACGACCTCGGCACGCCCCTCTCCGAGGTCACCTTCGTCGTGGTCGACCTGGAGACCACCGGGGGCTCGCCCGCCGACTCGGCCATCACCGAGATCGGCGCGGTGAAGGTCCGCGGCGGCGAGCCGCTGGGGGAGTTCGGCACGCTGGTCGACCCGGGCGGCCCGATCCCGCCGTTCATCACCGCGCTCACCGGCATCACCCAGGCCATGGTGACCGCGGCGCCGCGCATCGAGGCGGTGCTCCCGGCCTTCCTGGAGTTCGCCCGGGGCGCCGTGCTGGTCGCGCACAACGCCGGCTTCGACGTCTCCTTCCTCAAGGCCGCCTGCGCCGCCCACGGCTACGCCTGGCCGGGCTTCACCGTCATCGACACCGTGGACCTGGCGCGCCGCGTGCTGACCCGCGACGAGGTCCCCAACTGCAAGCTCGACACCCTCGCGCGGTTCTTCCGCACCGGCTCCGCGCCCCGCCACCGCGCGCTGGCCGACGCCCGCGCCACCGTCGACGTGCTGCACGGCCTCATCGAACGGCTCGGCTCGTTCGGCGTGCACTCGCTCGAGGAGCTGCGCGGCTTCGCCAAGGCCCCCACTCCCGAGCAGCGCCGCAAGCGCCACCTCGCCGACGACGTGCCCAGCGCCCCCGGCGTCTACATGTTCGAGGACGCCCGCGGCGAGGTGCTGTACGTCGGCAAGAGCAGCGACCTGCGCTCGCGCGTGCGCAGCTACTTCACCGGCTCGGAGACCCGGCTGCGGATACGAGAGATGGTGGGACTCGCCGAACGCGTCCGCACGATCGTGTGCGCCACCGCCCTGGAGGCCGAGGTGCGCGAGCTGCGGCTCATCGCCGAGCACAAGCCGCGCTACAACCGCCGCTCCAAGTTCCCCGAACGGTCGCTGTGGCTGAAGCTCACCGTCGAGCCGTTCCCGCGCCTTTCGATCGTGCGCGAGTGCCGCGACGACGGCGCCGCGTACCTGGGGCCCATGGCGTCGCGGCGGCAGGCCGAGGAGGCGCGCGCCGCGCTGCACGAGGCCGTGCCGCTGCGCCAGTGCACCCAGCGGCTGACGCCCCGGCTCATCGCGGCGGGACGGGCCCGCACCTGCGTGCTCGCCGAGATCGGCCGCTGCGGCGCCCCCTGCGCCGGCCGCCAGAGCGCGGACGCCTACGCCGGGCACGCGGCCGCCGTCCGCTCGATCATGGCGGGGGACGTGCGGCCCGTGGTGGCCGCGGCGCAGGCGCGCATCGACCGGCTCGCCGCCGAGCTGCGGTACGAGGAGGCCGCCGCGCAGCGCGACCGGCTGGCGGCGTTCGTGCGCGCCGCGGCGCGCAGCCAGCGCCTCGCCGCGCTGGCCCGCTGCTCCCAGCTGGTGGGCGCGCGCCCCGCGTTCGACGGCGGCTGGGAACTGGCCGTCGTGCGGTACGGCAGGCTGGCCGCGGCCGGGACGGTCCCGCCGAACGCCCATCCCCGCCCCTACCTGGACGCCCTCGTCGCCACCGCCGAGACGGTCCTCCCGGGGCCCGGCCCGGCGGGCGCGGCCGGCGCCGAGGAGATGGAGTGCGTGCTGCGCTGGCTCGACTCGCCCGGCGCCCGCCTGGCCGACGTGCAAGGGGAGTGGAGCTGCCCGGTCCACGGCGCCGAGCGGCTGCGCGGCTGGATCGAGGCCGCCTACGTGACGCCCGACCCCGAAGACCGCGGGGCCGGGCGGCCGCTGCGCTGAGCCCGCCTCGCCCCGCTAGGGTTGCGGGCGACCCCGGCGATCAGAGTCCCCGGAAGGAAGCCCCTCGCGCATGGCCCTGCCGTTGTACGACAGCCAGCCGACCCGGCGGGTGCCGTGGATCACCTACGCGCTGGTGGCGGTCAACGTCGTGGTGTACCTGCTGACCCCCATGGCCAACTTCGCCACCTGGTACGGGGAGGGCCGGGCGCGCGAATGCCGGGCGGCCGAGTTCGTCCTGGAGCACGGCGCCGTCCCCGCGGAGCTGACCACCGGGCGGCGGCAGCCGCCGCCGGAGGACGTCGTCCGCCGCTGCGGACCGGTCGACTACGACAAGACCCCGTGGCTGTCGGCGTTCACCTCGATGTTCCTGCACTCGGGCGCGCTGCACCTGATCGGCAACCTGGTGGCGCTGTTCGTCGTCGGCCAGGGCGTGGAGGACCGCCTGGGCCGCCTGCGCTACCTGCTCGCCTACCTGGCCTTCGGCCTGGTCGCGGTGTACGGGTACGCCTACACCGCCGCCGACGCCGGAACGCCGCTGATCGGCGCGTCCGGGGCGATCGCCGGCGTGCTGGGCGCCTACCTGGTGCTCAACCCGCGCGGCCGCATCGTCAGCCTGCTCATGCCCGTCGTGATCCGCCTGCCGGTGTGGACGGTGCTGGGCTATTGGTTCGTCGTGCAGTGGCTGTCGACGGGCGACGACGACAGCAACGTCGCCTACACCGCCCACATCTACGGATTCGCGGCGGGCATGCTGTTCGCGCTGCTGGCCCGGCGCGCGGGCCCGGCCCGCAAGATCGCCGCGCTGAGCCGCGGGTAGAGTCGTCCGGGTGTGTGAGGCGGCCCCACGGGCGGTCGGGGCGGCCGGCAGTGACGCAGACAGAGGCTGGGGAGGTAGCGGTGGTCACCGCCATCGTGTTCGTCAAGACCGACGTGGCGCGCATCCACGAGGTGGCCGAGGCGGTCGCCGCCCTGGACAACGTCAGCGAGGTCTACTCCGTCACCGGGGAGTACGACCTGGTCGCCATGGTGCGGGTGCGCCGCCACGAGGAACTGAACGACGTCATCCCGGGCCGTCTCAACAAGGTGCCCGGCATCCTCGACACCGAGACCCACATCGCCTTCCGCACCTACTCCCAGCACGACCTGGAGGCCGCCTTCTCCCTCGGCCTCCCGGACGCCGACTGACCGGACAGGACGCGGAAGGCGCCCGCCCCGGGGCGACGCGATCGCACCGGGGCGAAGGGCGTCCCCGGAGGGTCGGAACGTCAGGGCTCAGTTCTTCAGGGACTGCGACAGGGCGACCCAGCGCTCGAGGAGCGAGGCGGCGGCGCCGGAGTCGACCGCCTCGGCGGCGCGCGACTGCGCCTCGCCCAGGGCGGCGGTGAGCCCGTCGGCCGCCGGGACGCCGTCGTACGCCACGATCAGCGCGGCCGCGTTCAGCAGCACCATGTCGCGCACCGGGCCGCGCTCCCCGGCGAACACGGCGCGGGCCACGCCCGCGTTGTAGGCGGCGTCGGCGCCGCGCAGCTCCTCCGGCTTGGCGCGGGGGATGCCCAGGTCGGCCGGGTCGAACGTGGTCTCCGTGGCCGTGCCGTCGCGCACCACCCAGACGGTGGAGGTGCCCGTGGTGGTCAGCTCGTCCAGCCCGTCGTCCCCGCGGAACACCAGCGACGAGCAGCCGCGCTCGGCGAACACCCCGGCCATCACCCCCGCCATGCGCGGGTGGAAGACGCCCACCGCCTGGCAGGTGGGACGGGCCGGATTGGTCAGCGGCCCCAGGAAGTTGAACACCGTCGGCGTGCCCAGCTCGCGGCGGGGCTTGGCGGTGTACTTGAACGCCGGGTGGTACAGCGGCGCGAAGCAGAACGCGATGCCCAGCTCCTCGGCGACGCGCACGGTCCGCTCCGGCGGCAGGTCGATGGCGACGCCGAGCGCCTCCAGCAGGTCGGCCGCGCCGCACGACGACGAGGCCGCGCGGTTGCCGTGCTTGACCACCCGCACGCCCGCCGCGGCCGCCACCACCGCCGCCATCGTGGAGATGTTCACGGTGTGCGCGCGGTCGCCCCCGGTGCCGACCAGGTCGGCGATCCGCCCGGGGACCTCGATCGGGGTGGCGTTGTCGAGCATGCCCCGGGCCAGGCCCGCGACCTCCGCGACCGTCTCGCCCTTGGCGCGCATGGCCACGGCGAACCCGGCGATCTGCGCCTCGGTCGCCTCCCCGGCCATGATCTGCCGCATGGCCCAGGCGGCCTCCTCGCTGGACAGCGACTCGCCGTCGAGCAGGGCGCCCAGCAGCGCCGACCAGGTCCTGCGCGCATCCATGGTGTTCCCCCGGACAGGGTCGATCGGACAAGGGCACCCCGGCCGCGGGGCGGCCGGGCACGGTGCGCCCGCGGCGGCTAGACGGCCGGGAGGCGGTCGCCGACGCGCCGGCGCATCAGGTCGGCCACGGCGCGCGCCACCGCCATCGGGTCCAGCGGCAGGCTGACCACGGCGTCGGCCCGCGACCAGGTCGCCAGCCAGCCGTCGTCGCGCCGGGCGATGATCGCGAGCACCGGCGGGCAGTCGTAGACCTCGTCCTTGGCCTGCCGGCAGACCCCGAGGCCCCCGGCGGGCTGCGCCTCGGCGTCGACCACCATGACGTCGATGTCGCCGCGGTCCAACCGCTCCACCACCGCGGGCTGGGTGGCGATCTCGACGAACTCCACCTTCGGCAGGTCGGCGGCGGGACGGCGGCCGATCGCCATCTTGATCTGGGCCCGGGTGTCGGCGTCGTCGCTGTAGACGAGAACCTTCATCGGGCGCTCCGGCGCGGTGCTCATGGGAGAGAAGGCTACCCGTTCCGCGCGCCGGGGAGCGAGGCAGCGCCCGCACGCGCGCGCGGCGGCCCAGATCCGACGGCCGCGAAGGGCCGCGAACGCCCCCGCGCACAGGCGTTCCGGACGTTGTGCTCACCTGCGCACGGCGGCGCTGTCGAGCCGCCGTGTGAACACCTTCATGAGCCGCAGATGGGGGGTCATGCACGGGTCGGGGGAGGGGTGACGTAATAATGTCGCCCGTGGCAACAGCAACCGCGATAGATACAACACCTCACGCTCGGGCGAACCGTCCCAACCTTGTCAGCGTGGGGACGATCGTCTGGCTGTCGTCCGAGCTGATGTTCTTCGCGGCTCTGTTCGCGATGTTCTTCACGATCCGCTCCGTGACGATCGGCCAGGAGGGGCACGACGCGTGGCCGGGCGCCGAGCTCGACCTGCCGCTGTCGGCGGTGAACACCACGATCCTGGTGCTCTCGTCCGTGACCTGCCAGATGGGCGTGTTCAAGGCCGAGGCCGGCAAGGTGGGCCGCTCCGGCGGCCTGCTCAACGTGCGCGGCTGGGGCCTGCGCGAGTGGTACGTCCTGTCGTTCCTGATGGGCGCGTACTTCGTGGCCGGCCAGTGCTACGAGTACTACCAGCTGGTCACCAAGGACGGCCTGACCCTGTCCTCCTCGGCGTACGGGTCGGTCTTCTACATGACCACCGGCTTCCACGGCCTGCACGTGACGGGCGGGCTGATCGCGTTCCTCTTCGTGCTGGGCCGCACCTACGCTGCGAAGCGCTGGACCCACGAGCAGGCGACGAGCGCGATCGTGGTCTCGTACTACTGGCACTTCGTCGACGTGGTGTGGATCGGCCTGTTCGGCGCGATCTACCTGCTCGACATCTGACGATCTGACCCTCGTACCGACGACCATGACCCGAACGGGGATTTCCGTGAAAAGGTTCACCGCATGGCGACGGCGCCCATGGGCGGGTTACGCCGTCGTCCTGGCGGCCCTGGCGGCGATCGGCGCCATCTATGCCGGCTTCACGCCGCAGAACGGCCGCGCCGAGGCGGCCGGCATCGCCCAGGCACAAGAGGATCTCGAGAACGGCCGGCAGCTGTACAACAAGAACTGCGCCAGCTGCCACGGCCAGAACGCCGAGGGCACCAAGGACGCCAACGGAAAGCCGCTCGCGCCGAGCCTGCTGGGGGTCGGTGCGGCCTCGGTCGACTTCCAGGTCAGCACGGGCCGCATGCCGGCGATGAACCCGGGCGCGCAGATGCCGCGCAAACGGCCGATCCCCGAGTTCGACGTCAACATCAAGACCGACTACCACGACCCGGAGCAGCGCGAGGCGGCCGAGAAGAAGAAGGCCCAGGCCGAGAAGAACCTGGCCGACCTGCGCGCCTACATCGCCTCGCTGGGCGGCGGCCCCGCCGTGCCGACCGCCGACCAGGTGGACCCGGACAAGGGCGACGCGGCGGTCGGCGGCAAGCTGTTCCGGACCAACTGCGCCCAGTGCCACAACTTCGTGGGCTCGGGCGGTGCGCTGACCGGCGGCAAGTACGCCCCGCCGCTGGACAGCGACGATGTGACGCCGACCCAGATCTACGAGGCCATGCTGACCGGCCCGCAGGCGATGCCGGTGTTCAACGACACCACCCTGACGCCCGAGAACAAGCGGGACATCATCGCCTACCTGGTGAAGACCCGCGAGGAGCCCAACCCCGGCGGTAACGGCCTGGGCCGCATCGGCCCGGTCTCCGAGGGCCTGGCGGGCTGGCTGATCGGCCTCGGCCTGCTCGTCCTGGCGGCGATGTGGATCACCGCGAAGAAGCCGAAGAAGCTGAAGAAGTCATGAGCGACAACAAGGACCACAGCACCGGCGGCGAGCAGCAGCCGCGGGAGGAGGGCGGCGCGCCCGGACGGGTGGTCGGCACGCCGTCCCCCGCCGCCGAGCGGCGCCTGCTGCCGGAGGGCGACACCGCCGCCCCCGAGGGCGCCGGCGAGGAGCTCGACGAGCAGGCGGCCAAGCGCGCCGAGCGCGTGGTGGCCTCGCTCTTCGTGCTCGCCTTCGCCGCCAGCGTGGCGTTCATCGCCTACTACATCGGGTGGAGCGGCCGCGACGGCGGCATGCACGGCATCGAGCGGGCCCGCGAGTCCAACCTGTGGCTCGGCGGCACGATGACGCTGGCGTTCCTGGCCATGGCCGTCGGCATCACCATCTGGGTGCGCCGGCTGATGACCAGCCAGCCGGTCGTGCAGGAGCGGCACGAGCTGCGCGCCGACGACGCCACCCGCGAGTCGTTCGCCAAGACGTTCCTCGAGGGCGCCCAGGAGAGCGGCATCACCAAGCGGCCGCTGCTGCGGCGCACGCTCCTGCTGGCCGCCGCCCCGCTGGGCCTTGCGCCGCTGGTGCTGCTGCGCGACCTCGGTCCGCTGCCGGAGAAGCGGCTGCGGCACACCTACTGGGGCGAGGCCGTCCGCAGGGCCAAGGCGCAGGGCAAGAAGGGCGTGCGCCTGGTGGTGGACGGCACCAACAAGCCGCTGAAGGTCAGCGACTTCGCCACCCCCGGAGGCATGATCACCGTGGTTCCGGAGGGGATCGAGGAGCACTCCGAGCACCCGCTCAACGAGATCGCCAAGGCGGTCACGATCCTGATCAACGTCCCGCCGGACAAGATGTCGCCGCGCATGCGGGCCCGCGGGTGGGACGTCAACGGGATCGTGGCGTACTCGAAGATCTGCACGCACGTGGGCTGCCCGGCGGCGCTGTACGAGCAGACCACCCACCACATCCTGTGCCCGTGCCACCAGTCCACCTTCGACGCCACCGACGCGGCGAAGGTCGTCTTCGGCCCGGCGGCGCGGCCGCTGCCGCAGCTGCCGCTGGCCGAGGAGGACGGCTACCTGGTGGCCACCGGCGACTTCCCCGAGCCGATCGGGCCGAGCTTCTGGGAGCGCGGATGAGCCAGACCGCACCGGCCGCGCCGAAGGCGGTCGAGGGATCGCTGAACTTCCTCGACGACCGTCTGGGGTCCACCAACTTCTTCAAGCGCAACGCGCGCAAGGCGTTCCCCGACCACTGGTCGTTCATGCTGGGCGAGATCGCCCTGTACTCGTTCGTCATCCTCCTGCTGACCGGCACGTTCCTCACGCTGTGGTTCAAGCCGAGCATGCATGAGGTGATCTACGAGGGGTCGTACACCAAGCTCAACGGCGTGAAGATGTCCGAGGCGTACGCCTCGGCGCTGCACATCAGCTTCGACGTGCGCGGCGGTCTGCTCATGCGGCAGATCCACCACTGGGCCGCCGTCCTGTTCATGGCGGCGATCATGGCGCACATGCTGCGGGTGTTCTTCACCGGCGCCTACCGCAAGCCGCGCGAGCTGAACTGGCTGATCGGCATCGTCCTGTTCACGCTGGGCATGGTGGAGGGCCTGTTCGGCTACTCGCTGCCCGACGACCTGCTGTCGGGCACCGGTCTGCGGATCACGCAGGGCGTGCTGGAGGCGGTCCCGCTCGTCGGGACCTACGGGTACATGTTCCTGTTCGGCGGCGAGTTCCCCGAGGGCAACCACGGGGACCTCATCCCGCGCCTGTTCACCCTGCACGTGCTGCTGATCCCGGGGGTCATCCTGGCGCTGGTCACCGCGCACATGATGATCATGTGGCATCAGAAGCACACCGCGATGCCGAGCCGCAACCAGTCCGAGAAGCAGGTCTACGGCTACCCCTTCTACCCGGTGTTCATGGCCAAGACGGGCGCCTTCTTCATGTTCACCTTCGGGGTGACGGCGCTGCTGTCCACGGTCACCCAGATCAACCCGATCTGGCTGTACGGGCCGTACGACCCGGGCGCCATCTCGGCGGGTTCGCAGCCCGACTTCTACATGGGCGTGCTCGAGGGCGCGCTGCGCATCATGCCCAACTGGGAGATCACCGCCTGGGGGCACACGCTCAGCCTGAACGTGCTGATCCCCGCGACGCTGCCGCTGGGCATCGTCTTCGGCGGCGCGGCGGCCTGGCCGTTCCTCGAGCGGTGGGTGACGGGCGACAACCGCAGCCACCACGTCGTGGAGCGTCCGCGCAACGCCCCGGTCCGCACCGGCGTGGGCGTGGCGGCCGTCACCTTCTACGGGCTGCTGTGGCTGGCGGGCGCCAACGACGTGCTCGCCGACAAGTTCCACGTCGAGCTGTTCAAGACCACGTGGTTCTTCCGGGTCGCGATCTTCGCCGGGCCGATCCTGGCGTACATCGTCACCAAGCGGATCTGCCTGGGCCTGCAGCGCCGGGACGCGGCGGTGATCGACCACGGCGTGGAGAGCGGCATCATCGTCATGTCGCCCGAGGGCAAGTTCAGCGAGCGGCACGTGCCGGTCCGCGAGGAGGAGAAGGCGGTCATCCTGAGCAAGGAGAACGCCAAGCCCGAGGCGCCCGCGGTGGACGGCAGCGGCATCCCGGCGCCGGGCACCAAGGGCCCGATGGGCTTCCTGCGCTCGCGCCTCAACCGTGGCTGGACCCTCGACGACATCCCCGTCGAGGACCGGGGCCACCACGGCGAGCACCACGAGGTCGAGGAAGGGGAGCGCGCCGGCGCCGAGCAGAAGGAGCTCAGCCGCTAGCATTCCCCGCATCGTCTGAGACGAGGGCCCGTCACCGCGCACACGGTGGCGGGCCCTCGTGCGACTTCGCCTCTTGCCGCCAGACTTCGCCTCCTGCCACCAGACCGACGGACAGGCCGATGGATTCCACGCGCACCCTCGTCGTCACCAACGACTTCCCGCCGCGACCGGGCGGCATCCAGGCGTTCGTGCACAACCTGGCGTTGCGGCGCCCGGCCGGTTCGGTCGTGGTGTACGCCCCCGCCTGGAAGGGGGCGGCGGCCTTCGACGCGGCTCAGCCGTTCCCGGTGGTGCGGCATCCCACGTCGCTGATGCTGCCGGAGCCGAGCGTGCTGCGCCGTGCGGGGGAGCTCGTCCGGTCCGAGGGGTGCGATTCGGTGCTGTTCGGGGCTGCGGCGCCCCTGGGGTTGCTCGCCTCGCCGTTGCGCCGATACGGGGCGGAGCGCTTCGTCGGCATCACCCATGGGCACGAGGCCGGATGGGCGGCGCTGCCCGTGGCGCGGCGGGTGTTGCGCCGTATCGGCGACACCGTCGACGTGTTGACGTATCTGGGGGAGTACACGCGCTCGCGTATGGCCAAGGCGCTGTCCCCTGCCGCCGCCGCCCGCATGGCGCGTCTCGCACCAGGGGTGGACGAGAAGGTCTTCTTCCCTGGGGCGGGGGGTGAGGAGATCCGGAAGCGGTACGGCCTGACGGGACGGCCCGTCGTGGTGTGCGTGTCGCGGCTGGTGCCGCGCAAGGGGCAGGACGCGCTCATCCATGCCTGGCCCCGGGTGATGCGCGCCGTTCCGGACGCGGCGCTGCTGCTCGTCGGTGGGGGGCCGTACCGTGCGCGCCTTGAGCGCATGGCCGATTCTCTCGGCGTGGCCGGCGCGGTGGTGTTCACCGGCAGCGTGCCGTGGGAGGAGCTGCCCGCCCACTACGACGCGGGCGACGTGTTCGCCATGCCGTGCCGTACGCGCCGCCGGGGACTGGACGTCGAGGGCCTCGGGATCGTCTACCTGGAGGCGTCCGCCACCGGATTGCCCGTCGTCGCGGGGGATTCCGGTGGAGCGCCCGACGCCGTTCTGGACGGCGAGACGGGCGTGGTGGTGCCGGGGCGTTCGGTGGCGGCCGTGGCCGCCGCCCTGGTGGACCTGCTCCGCGACCCCGGGAAGGCACGGGAGATGGGGCAGCGGGGACGCCACTGGGTGGAGACCGAGTGGCGGTGGGAGGTCCAGGCGGCGCGTCTCGACGCGTTGCTCAGGCCGTAGTCACCGTCGCACGCCGAACGTGGACGCCGAAATGGACCTGGTCGCGCGGGGCCGCCCGTAGCGCGCCGACGGACGGCCCCGCGGGCTCATCGTCCGGCGGCCGACGCGTGCCGGCGCCGTCCGGTGGACGACAGGGTCCCGGTGGACGACAGGGTCGCCGTGCCCCCGAGCGCGAGGTCCGCGGCGCCCGCCATGCCGACGGCGCCGACGGCGGTCGCGTCGCCCGGAGGCGGAGAGGAGGGGCCGGTTCCGCGGCGGTTCCCCGCCGCCGCGCCGTCTGCGGGGCGTCCGCCGCGGAACCGGTCGGCCGGACGAGCGCAGCGGGCCGTCGGCGGAGCGGAGATCCGCCGCGCGGCCGCCGCGGGGGCGCGGGGGCCGTCCCCCGCGCGAAGGGAGGCGACAGGGTGGGGACGCCCCGGCTCCCGTCGACCAGGTGCACGCGGCCCGTGTCGAGGAGGACGGGTGATCCCCGCGATGCCGGCCTCGGCGCCCTGAGTGGGGGAGGTGCTGGAGGCGGGCGCCCGGCGGAAACGGGCCGGGTCGGGGGGATCGGCGGTGCGCGGACGGGAGTCCGGGGCGAGACCCCGGCATTCGGCCGCGACGGTGCGGGAGAAGGGGTGGGCCTCCCCGCTGCGGTGATCGTTCATCGGGGCACCTCCTCCGGTCGTGTCGGCGGCCGATGACGGCGTCGACGCTAGGCCGGCCGGACGACGCCGCGAAGTCTGTTATGGGCCACTTAAGGGATAAATCAGACGGTGCTAAGCCCCGATGCGACCGGCCGCGACCGGCGGATCGCCGACCTGCCTGGGGCGACGTCGCCTTCGGGGCGGTCCTGGGAGCGCGCGGCCCGCCGCCCGCGCGGGGCGGCCCGAACGTGATCCTCGTCTCATTCGCGCGGCTCGCCGAACCGTCCGGCGGTCGCGCGGCGGGCCGGACGTGGCCGCCGACATGCCCGAACCGCTCGCCGGACTCGTGCGTATGGCATCGGCGGAGATGGAAATTTTGTCGTCGATGCGCATCCAAGTGGCTCATGGGGCGTATGCTCCGTGGGTGCGGGCCCGCCCCGAGGAGGGGAGGCCCCCGGACGCCACCGGAGCAGAGCGGGCTCCCACGGTGGCGGCCGCACTGTCTCAGGGAACCAGCGCCGGGTATGAGCGGGCCCGGTGCGGTGCGGACCTGTGCCCTCGTTCGCCGAGCGCTCCGCCTCCCTTCCACAGGAGAGGGGCATGGCGCAACGCGACGGCAGGCATGCGTCTCAAGGCTTCACCCATGCGTCGCCGCAGGCGACTCGCGTGTCTCCGCAGGAGACCTCTGCGACCTCGCAGGACGCGTACGCGCGCTTCTGGGAGGACCGGCCGGGCGGAGGCCGGCGCTCCCGGAGCCGGCGGCCGCAGCAGCGGCAGCGGGCGCGGTCGCAGCGTTCCGGGTCGGACGGCGTGGCCGAGGAATGGCTGTTCGGCAAGCGTTCATCGGAAGAGACGCTCCTCGACGAAGCGAGTCCTCGTGGGCCGTCCGCACCGTCCCTCGGCGCACCGCTGAAGCGGCCCGCGACCGAACCGCCCCGGCGCGAGCGGCGCGCACCCATGCGCCCCCTCAGCGAGCGGCGCTCGCCCGCAGAGCACCCCAGCTCCCGCTTCCCGGCCGGCGGGCGATTCGACAGCGACCTCGACACCACCGAGGACCTCACCGCCCGAGGACTGCGGCCGCGGGCGTTCGCCTCGGAACCGGGCGGCCTCGCCTCCGGCGCGGTCGGCGCGGCGGCCGGCCCTGCGGGCCCGGCGTCCGGCCCGCGCGTCATGCCGCTTCGCCGCGACCTCGGGGCGCGGCCGCGTGCGTTCGATGACCGTTCCTTCAATGACCGTGCCTTCAATGACCGTGCGTTCGATGACCGTGCGTTCGATGACAGCGCCCCGGCGCGCGCGACGCGCGAGGAGAGGGTGTTCTCGCCCGGGCCGCGCGGCAAGAGCGAGCGCCGCGCCTGGAGAGGCGGGCGTCCGTCGGACCGGGCACGGCGCCGGGACGACGCCCGGCCCGCCGCACCGCGCCCGCGGATCAAGCTCGGGCAGACCGACCGGCTGAGCGCGGGCGCGCTCACCCTGTCCGTCGTCGTCGGCCTCTCCCTGCTGGCTGTCGTGGAGCGCGCCGTCATCGAAGGCGGCCCCATCGGCACGCCGCAGCAGGCCGGGTCGGCGGGCGCGCTGCCCGACGAGCGCGACAAGACGACCCGACCGCAGCGCGAGCAGCCCTCGCAGCGCCCCGCGCAGACCCCCGGCGCGTCCGCGCCGGCCGCGCCCGACGTGGAGACGCTGACCGCGCAGATCCGCCGCGTCACCCTGCAGGAGCGCGGCCCGGCCGCCCGGCTGGCCTACGGGGCCGAGGTGACCGGGCAGCCCATCGTCGCCACCATCCGCATGAGCCCCGACCGGACATGGGCGTTCGGCACCACCGTGATCCCGGTGCCGCAGAACCGCTCGACGATGCCCGAGGTGGCGTTCTTCGTGGCGCGCTGGTCGCTGGGACGCTGGCAGACCGCGCTGTCGGGCTCCAGCGCGTTCGCCGCCCAGCTCGGCCGCATGCCCGCCTCCGTGATGCCGCCCGAGGAGGCGCGGGCGCTGGCGCGCTTCAGCGGCATCACCGCCCAGCAGGCCGCCGCCGCGACCAACGGGTCCCGCGTCGGCGACCGGCTCATGCTGCCCTGGAAGATCGGCGACATCTGGACGATGGGCACCGCCGCCGACGGCGGCGCGCAGCCGGGGCGGCCGCTGGGCACGCTCGCCTTCTCCGGAGGCGACGGGCGCGTGCTGGCCGCCGGCGACGGCCGGGTCTACCGCTTCTGCCGCGACAACGCGGGCAACGCGCTGGTCATGGTGGTGCACGACAGCGGTCTGGCCAGCGCGTACTACCGGGTGACCGCGGTCACCCCCCAGCGGGACGGCAGCCTGGTGCGGCGCGGCGCCCCGCTGGGACGCACCGGGACCGCGCGGCCCTGCGGCGGCGCGCCCTCCCCGCGCGCCGAGGTGCAGTTCGGGTTGCGCCGCGGCGAGGAGGCGGTGCCGCTGGAGGGGGCGCGGATCGGCGGCTGGACGTTCCGCGAGCAGGCCGATCCGCTGCTGGGGTTCGCCCAGCGCGGGCTGATGCAGGTGCTCCCCGGCGGCCTGCTGGCCAATCTCGGCCCGGTGCCGCCCGAGGACGAGGAGATCCCGCCGGGCCAGGACGAGGGCGGCGAGTCCGGCAAGGGCGGCAACGGCAAGGGCGGCGGCAAGAAGTCCGAGACCGACCAGGAGAATCCCGCGCCTTCCGCAACACCGAAGAGGAGTTCGACCAGTGAAGATCCGCAGTAGCGACGAGCCCGTCCTGCCGTCTTGGGCGCTGTGGGCCATCGCGCTCGCCTCGGTGCTGGTACTGGTGGGGGCGGCGACCCCTCCGGGAGCCGCCGCGGCCGGTCGGGTGCAGGCGTTCCTGAACTACTACGTGGGCGTGTTCACGCTGCTGACGCTGACCGCGGCGGTGGTCACCGGCCTGCTGGCCACCGACCGGTTCATCCTGCACATCCGGCACCGCGTGCTGATCCAGGGCGTGCACCGGGCGGCCTCACTGCTGTCGGTGACGTGCGTGATCGCGCACTTCACCGTGAAGGTGCTGGGCGGGCTGGCCTCCCCGGCGCAGATCGTCATCCCCAGCTTCGGGCCGATCGGCCTCGGCACCCTCGCCATGGAGATGATGATCTTCCTCGGGGTGACCGGCGTGCTGCGGGTGCGGTTCGCCTTCCGCGGCGGCGCGCCGTGGCTGTGGCGCTCCATGCACGCCGTCGCCTACGTCGCCTGGCCGCTGGCCCTGATCCACGGTCTCACCGCCGGGCGCGCGGCGGCCAACTGGGTGAACCTCAGCTACATCCTGTGCGCCGGCGCCGTCTTCCTGGGCCTGGTCACCCGGCTGTTCGCGGCGGGCAAGCCGCGCGAGATCCGCTACGTCGGCCAGGACCTGACCGACCCGTCCACCGTCGCGCAGCGCACCATGGCGCAGGCGCCCGGCGTCGCCGACCCGATGTCCGTGCCTCAGGCGGGTGCACGGGGTGGTGAAACGGTGCGATGACGTCCACCTCCGCGATCACCGTCGGCAACATCGGCGGCCCACGGCTGACGCTCGGCTTCGACCGGTTCGATCGCCTGGACCTCAGCCGGCACCTGGCCGTGCACGGCAAGCTGCACACGCCGGTGCTGGAGGACCTGGTGAAGATGTGCGAACAGGTCGACCTGCGGGGCCGCGGCGGCGCGGGCTTCCCGTTCGCCCGCAAGCTCATGGCCGTCGCGTCGCGCATCCGGTACCCGTCCGCCGACCCGGCCAACCTGCTGCCCGGCGAGGAGCAGGACGGCCGCCGGGACAGCGAGGACGCGGTCGTGGTGGTCAACGGGGCGGAGGGCGAGCCCGCCAGCTACAAGGACAAGGTGCTGCTCACCCGGGCCCCGCACCTGGTGCTGGACGGCGCCGAGATCGCCGCCACCGCGCTGGGCACCCGCCGCATCGTGGTGGCGGTGGAGAGCGAGGAGGCCGCCCGCTCGGTGCGGGCCGCCATCACCGAACGGCGCATGCCGGCCCGGGTGGTGCTGCTGACCGAGCGGTTCATCTCCGGGCAGGCCGGCGCCGTCATCAACGCCATCAACGGCGAGCGGCCGGTGCCGCCGACCCGCAAGGTCCGCGCGGCCGAGCGCGGCGTGGACGGCTGCCCGACCCTGCTGTCCAACACCGAGACGTTCGCGCAGCTCGCGGTGCTGACCTCGCTCGGACCCGACCTGTACGCGTCGGCGGGCACCGAGGACGAGCCCGGCACGACGCTGCTGACCATCGGCGGCACCAAGGTGGTGGAGGCGCCGCTGGGCACGCCGCTGCAGACCGTCCTGGACTACTGCGACGTCCCGCCCTACCAGGCCGTGCTCGTGGGCGGCTACCACGGCATCTGGCTGGACCTGCAGAAGGTGGGCATGGCCGTCCTGTCCCGCAAGGGGATGCGGAAGGTGGGCGGAACGGTCGGCGCGGGCATCATCGTGCCGCTCGCCGAGGGCACCTGCCCGCTGGGCGAGGTCACCCGCATCGCGTCGTACCTGGCGCGCGACTCGGCGGGGCAGTGCGGCCCGTGCCGCCTCGGCCTGCCGGAGATCGTGCGCGCGCTGAACGCGCTGATGGGCGGGGCGGCGATCCCGGACGACGTGCGGCGCGCCGCCGGGATCGGACGGGGCCGGGGCGCCTGCTCGCACCCCGACGGCACCGCCAAGTTCGTGCTGTCGGCGATGGACACCTTCGTCGACGACATCCGGATGCACATGCGCGGCGGCGACTGCGGCCTGAAGACCTTCGGGGTGCTGCCGCTGCCCGTCCCGAAGGGCACCGAGGGCAAGGTGTCCATCGACTGGGGGCGCTGCGACGGCCACGGCCTGTGCGCGTACCTGCTCCCGGAGCTGATCCAGCTGGACCGCTACGGCTTCCCTCAGGTGCTGGGCAACGAGATCCCGACCTGGATGGAGCGGGACGTGCAGCGCGCCATCGCGATGTGCCCGGCCCTCGCCCTGCGGGTGACGCCGGCATGACCCGCGGGCGGCGCGGCGGCGCGACCGGCGCCCGTCGACCGCGCCGCCCGCCCGCCATCGGGCCGTGCCGCCTCGATGACACCGCATCTCGACCGCACGCGCGGCGCTCGCGCGTGCGTTCACGCTGCCCGGAAAAGCCGCAACGGTTGACGCAGAAAAAAGCTGATTCGGATGAACCGGAGAACCGAGCGGGCGCGTATCGATCGATGACCCCCGTCGGGTCGACCGACGCGATCTTGGAAAAGGAAAGGACATCGCGTGGGAAAGTCATACGGAGCGGCGGAGCTTCGGGTGCTGCGGCGTTTCGGCCGCAGCCAGGTGCTCCTGGTCGCGGTGGCGGTCGTCGCGGTGGGGGCCGCGCTGTTCGTGGTGCTGCGGCCGCCGGGTGAGCCGGGCGTGTCCGGGAAGCTCACCGGCGCCACGACCGAGACCCGGTGGGGGCCGCTGAGCCCGCTCGACCGCGACCTGCTGGTCAAGGTGCGCCTGGCCGGCCTGTGGGAGGGCCCCGCGGGCCAGATGGCCCAGCAGCGGGCGGGCAGCGCCAAGGTCAAGGAGGTCGGCCAGATGATCGCCGAGCAGCACGCGCAGCTGGACGCCGACACCCGCACCACGGCCCAGCGGCTGGGCGTGCTGCTGCCCAGCCAGCCCAACCGCGACCAGCAGGGCTGGCTGCGGGAGATGTCGCAGGCGACCGGGGCCGATTTCGACAAGGTCTTCGTGCTGCGGCTGCGCACCGCGCACGGAAAGGTCTTCCCGACCATCGCCCGGGTGCGCTCCGAGACGAAGAACACCGAAATGCGCGCTTTCGCCGAGCGTGCGCTGCGCTACGTCAACACCCATTTGACATTGCTGGAGAGCACGGGTCTGGCCACCGAGGAGTCCCTCGTCTCCAAATAGGTCCCCGACCCCGCTTTCAAGGGAGATCTCAATGCACAAGAAGAAAGCCATCGCCGTGGCCGTTCCGGCAGCGCTGCTGGTGGCGGCCTCGGTTTCCCAGCCAGTGGCCTGGGCGGCGCCCGGGGAGCGGTCCGCCGCCGCGATGCCCGGCGACCCGCGCGGCGGGCAGCGCGGCGGAAACGACCCCGGCGGGCAGATGCCCGGTGACCAGGCGCCTGGCGACCAGGCTCCCGGTGACCAGGCGCCCGGCGGGCAGGCTCCCGGCGGGCAGGCACCGGGCGACCAGGCGCCTGGCGACCAGGCTCCCGGCGGGCAGGCACCGGGCACCGGAGCCCCCGGGGACGGCCAGAACCAAGGCGGCCAGGACCAAGGGCAAGGCGGTCAGGACCAGGGCCAGGGCGGCCAGGGAGGCCAGGGCCAAGGCGGCCAGGATCAAGGGCAGGGCCAGGGGGTCGTCCCCGGTCCCAACCGCGGCGACTTCGCCCCGATCGCGCAGGCCCCGCGGCGCAACCAGCCGCGCGTCGGCCGCAACGGCTCGCGCGGCACGTTCGTGTCGCGCTGCGGAACCAACCAGAACCGGCACCACAACCCCGACAACTTCATCACGGCGCCCGGAGTCCGGAACGGCGCCCACCACACCCACGACTACGTCGGCAATCTGTCGACCGACGGGCAGTCCACCGACGAGAGCCTGGCGGCGGCGGGCACCACGTGCGCCCGAGGCGACAAGTCCGCCTACTTCTGGCCCGTGATGCGCAACCGCACCCAGCGGGACGACTCCCCGACGGCGGCGGAGAGCGCGGCCGACGGGAACATCGGCCGGATCGTGCTGCCAGTGGAGGCGCGGATGGAATTCCGCGGCAACCCCCGCAGCAAGGTCGTCGCGATGCCGAGGTTCATGCGCGTCATCACCGGTGACGCCAAGGCGGGTACGAACGGCACCGCCAACGCGCGTGCGCTGTGGACCTGCTCCGGCCAGGAGAACCGAGGGTTCACCGACAAGTACCCGCTGTGCCCCCGCGGCAGCCGGCTGACCCGCATTCTGGAGTTCCCCAGCTGCTGGGACGGCCAGAACACCGACAGCGCCAACCACCGCTCGCACGTGGTGTTCCCCGACCAGTCCGGCGCCTGCCCGGCCGGCACCCGGGCGATCCCGCAGCTGCGCATGACGCTGCGCTACAACCTGCCGAACCGGCCGCTCGCGTTCGCCCTGGACTCCTTCCCCGAGCAGGCGCACAAGCCGGTGACCGACCACGGCGACTTCGTCAACGTCATGCCCGACAGCCTGATGCGGACCGTCGTCAACTGCATCAACAGCGGCCGCCGCTGCAGCTAGCCGCCGTCGGCCCTCGGACGCACGGCCGGTGAGGACGCTCTTGCGGGGCGTCCCCACCGGCCGTCCGCGTCGTACGGCCGTCGCACCGCGCGGGCGCGCCGCTCCGCACGGCGCGCGGGAGGACGTGCGCTGTGCGCCGCGCCAGGGGCGTCCGCCTAGGATCGGCCGCATGGACGTTGTGATCGCCGGAGGCCACGGGAAGATCGCGCTGCGGCTGGCCAGGCTGCTGACCGCCCGGGGCGACCGGGTGCGCTCCCTGTTCCGCAACCCCGCGCACGCCGACGACGTGCGGGCCGCGGGCGCCGAGCCCGTCGTGTGCGATCTGGAGCGCGTCGGCGTGGCCGAGGTCGCGCGGCACGTCGACGGCGCCGACGCGGTCGTGTTCGCCGCCGGGGCCGGGCCGGGCAGCGGCGCCGCCCGCAAGGACACCGTGGACCGCGCCGCCTCGGTCCTCATGGCCGACGCCGCCGAGCGCACGGGCGTCCGGCGGTTCGTCCAGATCTCCTCCATGGGCGCCGGGCAGCCGCCCCGGCCGGGCGCCGACGAGGTCTGGGCCGCCTACGTCAAGGCCAAGGGCGAGGCCGAGGACGACCTGCGCGCCCGCGACCTGGACTGGGTGATCCTCCGCCCCGGCCGGCTCACCGACGACCCGGGCACCGGCCGCGTCACGTTGGCCGAGCCCCCGGTCGGCCGCGCCGAGGTCGCCCGCGACGACGTCGCCGCGGTGATCGCGGCCCTGCTGGACGCCCCGTCGGTGAACCGGCGCACCCTGGAACTCGTGGGCGGCGACACCCCCGTCGCCGAGGCCGTCGCCGCCCTGTCGTCGCCCCTCTAACCGGCTCTGGGGCCGGCCTGCTCCGTCGTGAGGGCCGTCAGCCCTCGTACATCGCCTCGATCTCGTCGGCGAAGTCCTTCATCACCGCGTGGCGGCGGACCTTGAGGCTGGGGGTGATGTGGCCCGCCGCCTCGGTGAAGTCGACGCCGAGGATGCGGTACTTCTTGATCGCCTCGGCGTGCGAGACCGACCTGTTGGCCTCGGCCACCGCCGCGTCGATCTCGGCGATCACGTCGGGGTCGCGGCGCAGCTCGTCCAGCGTCATGCCCGCGGGCTTGCCGTGCCGCTCCTTCCAGGGGCCGAGCGCCTCCTCGTCCAGGGTGATCAGCGCGCTGATGAACTTGCGGCCGTCGCCGACCACCAGGCACTGGCTGATCAGCGGGTGCGCGCGCAGCCGGTCCTCCAGCGGGGCGGGCGCGACGTTCTTGCCCGCCGCGGTGACCAGGATCTCCTTCTTGCGGCCGGTGATGCGCAGGAAGCCGTCCTCGTCGAGCGCGCCCAGGTCGCCGGTGTGGAACCAGCCGTCGTCCAGGGCCTCCTTGGTGGCGGCCTCGTTGTTCCAGTAGCCGCGCAGGACGTTGACGCCCTTGACCAGCACCTCGCCGTCGTCGGCGATGCGGACGGTGGTGCCGGGGATCGGCTGGCCGACGGTGCCGATGCGCAGCGCGCTCGGCCGGTTGACGGTGGCCGGGGCGGTGGTCTCGGTCAGCCCGTAGCCCTCCAGGATGGTGATGCCCACCCCGCGGAAGAAGTGGCCGAGCCGTTCGCCGAGCGCGGCGCCGCCCGAGACGGCGTACTTCACCTCGCCGCCGACCGCGGCCCGCAGCTTCTTGTACACCAGCGCGTCGAACAGCTTGTGCCGCAGCCGCAGCCCCAGCCCCGGCCCGCGGCCGCCGTCCAGCGCCCTGCTGTAGGCGATGGCGGTGTCGGCGGCCGCCTTGAAGATCTTGCCCTTGCCCTCGGCGATGGCCTTCTGCTCGGCGCCGTTGTAGACCTTCTCGAACACGCGCGGGACGGCCAGCAGGAACGTCGGCCGGAACGAGGCCAGGTCGGGCAGCAGGCCGGCGATGTCGCTGTGGCCGAGGACGATCCCGCCCTCGATGGTGGCGACCTGGATCAGCCGCGCGAACACGTGCGCCAGCGGCAGGAACAGCAGCGTGCTGCTGCCGTCCACGGCGACCTCGGCGATGGCGCCCTGCACCGCGTTGCGGGCGGTGAGCACCAGGTTGCCGTGGGTCAGCTCGCAGCCCTTGGGGCGGCCGGTGGTGCCGGAGGTGTAGACGAGGGTGGCCAGGTCGTCGCGGGTGCGGGACCGGCGCCGCTCCTCGATCACCGCGTCGTCCAGCTCCTCGCCGAGCGCGGCGGCGGCGTCGACGCCGCCGGAGTCGATGACCCACACGTGCTTGAGGTCCGGGAGCCTGCCCCGGACCTCGTCGATCGTCGCGCCGTGGGCCTCGGTCTCGGCGAACGCGCAGACGGCGCCCGAGTCGGAGAGGATCCACTCGACCTGCTCGGCCGAGGACGTCTCGTAGATCGGCACGGTGACCGCGCCCGCCGCCCACACGGCGTAGTCGATCAGCGTCCACTCGTAGCGGGTGCGCGACATCAGGGCCACCCGGTCGCCGGGCCGCACGCCCGCCGCCACCAGGCCCTTGGCGACCCGCGTCACCTCGGCGGCGAACTCGCGGGCGGTGACCTCGCGCCAGGACTCGCCCTCCTTGCGCCGAAGCATGACCTGCCCGGGCCGGTCGGCGGCCCGGGAGAACGGTGCGTCGGTCAGGTTGGCGGAGTCGGAGACCTCCACCATCGCGGGGACGCTGAACTCGCGCACGGCCACTCCTCGATCGAACTGTGCGGGTGCGTTTGTGCGGGTCGGAACCGTGCGGATCCGACCGCGGGGTGGACACTGCGTATCACAACTCGAAGGTCGGCGGGCACGACGGTACAGGGTCCTCTGGCCCGAAGGGTACCCGTGAGTAGGAAAACGTCCGTCGTGTCGTGCTTCCGCCCGTCGTCCGCGCCGCGGCGAGGCCGCCGCGCGGCCGACGCGTCCCCAGTAACAGACGGGCAAAGGCCGCGTCGTCCCGCGGTCGAGCCCATCCGCCCTCGCCTACGCTCACCAGGTGAAACGCGACCGCACAGGAAAAGGGACGGGGGCGTGGCGATGGCGTTGCTCGAAGTGATCGCGCTGAGCGCGGACGACGCGCGCGCCGCGCAGGACGGCGGCGCCGACCGCCTGGAGATGGTCGCCGACATGGCCGCCGACGGCCTGACCCCCGACCCGCACGTCGTGGCGGAGGCGCGGCGCGCCACGACGCTGCCGATCCGGGTCATGCTGCGCGCCAACGCCGGGTTCCGCACCACCGGGCGGGAGCTGTCGCGGCTGCTGGAGGCGGCGCGGCGGCTGCGCGACTGCGGCGCCGACGGCTTCGTGCTCGGCTTCCTCGACCCGTTCGGCCAGCCCGACCTGGGCGCCACCGGCAAGCTGGCCGCGGCCGCGGGACCGCTGCCGTGGACGTTCCACCGCGCGATCGACCACGCCGCCGACCCGGCCGCGGCCTGGCGGGCGCTGCGCGCCATGCACGGCGGACCCGACACGGTGCTGACCGCGGGCTCGCCGCGCGGCGTGGACGCCGGGCTGGACACGCTGGTGCGGCGCGCCGCCGAGGGCCCGGCCGCCGCGTCCCTGATCATGGCGGGCGGAGGGCTGCGCCGCCGCCACATCGCCCCGCTGGCGGCCGCGGGCGTCACCGCGTTCCACGTCGGCACCGCGGTGCGGGCCGACGGCTCCTGGGACAACCCCGTGGACCCGGACCTGGTCGCCGAGTGGCGCGCGCTGGTCTCGGCCGCGTCGCGGCAGGGCGCGTGATCTGATCTCGCGCGCGGCGGGCGGCGCCTTTAAAGTCGCCTCATGCGGATCCACGTGGTGAGCGACGTCCACGGCCGCGCGGACGCCCTCAAACGTGCGGGGGAGGGCGCGGACGCGCTCATCTGCCTCGGCGACCTGCTCCTGTTCATCGACTACTCCGACCATGCGCAGGGCATCTTCGCGGAGCTGTTCGGACGGCACAACGCCGACCACCTCATCGCGTTGCGCACGCAGAAGCGCTTCGACGAAGCGCGCGCGTTCTCCCGCAGGATGTGGGACTCCCTGGAGGGCGGCGCGTGGCCGCACATCGAACGCGCCGTCCGCAGGCAGTACGCCGAGCTGTTCGCGGCCATGCCCGCGCCCGCCTACCTCACCTACGGCAACGTGGACCTGCCCCACATGTGGGGCGAGTACGTGCGCGACGGGCATCGGGTGCTGGACGGGGAGACCGTCGAGATCGGCGGGCTGCGGTTCGGGTTCGTCGGCGGCGGCCTGCGCACCGAGTACCGCACCCCCTACGAGCTGGACGACGACGCCTACAACGCGAAGGTCGCCGCGGTCGGCGAGGTGGACGTGCTGTGCTGCCACATCCCGCCCGCGGTGCCCGAGCTGCTGTACGACACCGTGGCCCGGCGGTTCGAACGCGGCAGCGAGGCCGTCCTCGAGCTGATCAGGGACACCCAGCCGCGCTACGTTCTGTTCGGACACGTCCACCAGCCGCTCGCGCGGCGCGTCCGCATCGGCCGCACCGAGTGCGTCAACGTCGGGCACTTCCGGGCCACCGGGGTGCCCTACGCGCTGTCGGTGTGACGGATACTTTCGGTGGACTCGCGGGCGGGGGCCCCGCGACTGACGAGGCGAAGGAAGGCGCGATGGCGGACCGGACGAGTTCTTCCATCACGATCGAGGCCGACCGGGCCGAGATCATGGCGGTGATCGCCGACCTGGAGTCCTACCCGAGCTGGGCGAGCGGCATCCGCGAGGTCACGGTGGAGGAGACCGGGCCGGACGGCCGGGCGAGCCGGGCCCGGCTGACCTTCGACGGCGGGCCGTTCAGCGACACCGTCGGCCTGGCCTACCAGTGGGACGGCGACGAGCAGGTGCGCTGGGAGCTGGTGGACAAGGGCTCGGTCGTCACCGGGCTGCACGGCTCGTACCGGCTCGCCCCGGTGGACGGCGGCACCGAGGTCACCTACGAGCTGGCCGTCGACGTGCGGGTGCCGATGATCGGCATGGTGCGGCGCAAGGCCGAGAAGCGGATCATCGACTCGGCCCTCAAGGGCCTCAAACGGCGCGTGGAGGGCTGATCCCTCCGGGGCGCCCCGCCCCCGGCCTGGGCGGCGGTGCGTTTCCCTTCGGCGACCGTGGAAAATGACTCTCATGAGCGAGCAGCCAGGCGACGTCCTCGACGAGGCGATCCGGCTCTTCGGCGCGCTGCGCAAGCGGGTCGGGGAGTTCGGCGACGCCCTCGGCGGCGCGCCGCGCGACGACCGCGGCGGCGCCGACGACGGCGGGGACGTGTGGGCCCGCGTCACGGCCGAGGCGAGGGAGGAGGAGCGGCGCGGGCCGGATGAGCCGCCGCGCATCGCCACCGGCGCGCCCGAGTGCCGGGACTGCCCGGTCTGCCGGGCCATCGTGCTGGCCCGCGAGTCCGGGCCGGACGTGGCCGAGCACGTGCGGGAGGCGGGGCGCTCGCTGGTGGCCGCCGCGCTGGACGTGCTGGCGGCGTTCGAACGCACGCGCGGCGGTCGGACGGGCCCGGACGCACGAGGGCCGGGGCGCGGCGCCGCCGCGGACCCTATCGACATCGGCTAGACCCGGACGGTTTTCCATGCGTCCGGGGCGCCGCGAGGAGGAGGAGAACGGTAGATGGCCCTGACCATCGGCGTGGATGTGGGCGGGACGAAGGTCGCCGCCGGGGTGGTCGACGACGGGGGACGGATCTTGGAGAAGGTGCGGCGACCCACCCCCTCCACCGACCCCAAGGAGATCGCCGACGTCATCGCCGAGGTCGTCGACCTGCTCAAGGGCAAGTTCGAGGGCGTGCGGGCGGTGGGGCTCGGCACGGCGGGCTTCGTCGACGAGACCCGCTCGACCGTGCTGTTCGCGCCCAATCTGGCCTGGCGGGACGAGCCCATCAAGGAGAAGGTCGAGCAGCGGGTCGGGCTGCCGGTGGTGGTGGAGAACGACGGCAACGCCACCGCGTGGGGCGAGGCGCGGTACGGCGCCGGCCGCGGGCACGACTTCATCGTGCTGATCACGCTGGGCACCGGCATCGGCGGCGGCATCATCTTCAACGGCGAGCTGTACCGGGGCCGGTTCGGCATCGGCGCCGAGGTCGGGCACTTCCGGGTCGTGCCGGACGGGCGCCGCTGCGGGTGCGGCAACCGCGGCTGCTGGGAGCAGTACGCCAGCGGCAACGCGCTCGTGCACGAGGCCCGCGAGCTGGCGCGGGTGGCCCCGGCGATGGCGGGGCGGCTGCTGGAGCTGGGCGACGGCCGTCCCGAGGGCATCAGCGGCCCGGAGATCACTCAGGCGGCCCGGGAGGGCGACAAGGCGGCGCTGGAGTGCTTCCGCACCGTCGCCAAGTGGGCGGGCCAGGGGCTGGCCGACCTGACCGCCATCCTGGACCCGGGCGCGTTCATCATCGGCGGCGGGCTGTCGGACGCGGGCGACCTGCTGCTCGATCCGACGCGTGAAGCGTTCCACAACGCGCTGACCGGACGCGGGCACCGTCCGCTGCCGGAGATCCGCATCGCCGAGCTGGGGTCGGACGCGGGCATCGTCGGCGCCGCCGACCTGGCCCGCACCGACCTGCGGTGAGCGCGGGAACGGTCCGGATCCTCAGTTACAACCTCCGTTCGCTGCGGGACGACCCCGCGGCCGTCGGGCGCGTCGTGCGCGCCCTGCGGCCGGACGCGGCGTGCCTGCAGGAGGTGCCGCGGTTCTGGGGGTGGCGCCGCAAACGGCGGCGTCTGGCCCGCGGCTGCGGGCTGACCGTCGCGGCGGGCCGGCGCCCGGCGGGCCTGGCGGTGCTGGCCGGGCCGCGCGTCCGGTGCGTGAGCCGCGAACACCATCTGCTGTCGCGGGTGCCGGGCCTGCACCGGCGCGGGCTCGCGGTCGCCGTGCTGGAGCTCGAGTCCGGCGGACGCCTCATCGCGGCGAGCACGCACCTGGACCTGGTGGACGAGCCGCGTCGCGCGCACACCGGCGAGGTGCTGGCGCTGCTGGAACGCGCCCGCCGCCGGTACGGGGCGCCCGTCGTGCTGGCGGGCGACGTCAACGAGGAGCCCGGCGGGGCGTCCTGGACCCTGCTCGCCGAGGCGTTCCAGGACGCCTACGCCGTCGCGCCGAAGGGGGAGGAGTTCACCTTCTCGGCGCGCGCACCCCGCAGGCGCATCGACGGCGTCTTCGCCGACCCGGGCGTCGAGGTGGTGTCGTGCGGCGTTCCGGACGACCCGGCGGCGGCCGCGGATTACGCCGCGGCCACCGACCACCGCCCCGTCCTCGCCGAGCTGCGTCTCACCTGAAAGCCCGGCGCCGGCGGTCAGACGACGGCGCCGTCGTCGGGGTCGCGGGGCTCGTCGCCCATGCGCAGCACCAGCGTGACGAACCCGCCGATGAACGCCGCGACCGCCAGGAACGCCGCCCAGCCGGGCACGTGCCAGTCCATCACCACCGTGAGCAGCAGGTAGAGCGGCCCGCCGACCAGCGCCCCCCAGGCGCCCTTGGTGAGCGGGTCCGGGTTGGGCAGCGGCGGCGGGGGCGGAGGGACGAAGTGGCCCTCGTCGTCGTCGGAGGACGGGGCCGGGGCGTCGGCGGCGTCGGCCGGTCCGGTGACGTCCGCGGCCTTGATGACCCGCGCGTGCGGCAGCCGACCGGTGCGGTCCTCGCCCTCGCTCAGCGCGCCGGGCCGTCCGGTCGGCTCGTCGCGGATGTCCTCCTGCTCGGGCCAGGGGGTCGCCCCGTCCTGCGGTTCGGCGTCGAACCCCGCGACGATCTCGGCCCAGATGGCGTCCTCGTCGCGTTCGGCGGCGCCCTCCAGGCCCGTGCCCGGGCGCGGCTCGTCGGTGGCGGTCGGGGCGCCGCCCGGCGCGCCGCGCGCGCCGCCCGGGG
>NZ_BCQU01000044.1:0-53249 GCF_001552235.1 Actinomadura rubrobrunea NBRC 15275
CCGCGGAGCCCCCGCCGGGGCGCGCGGTCGGCCGCTCGTGCGGGATGCTGGAGCCGGGCACCGCCGCGGCGGAAGGCGCCGCCGCACCGGCCGCGCACGGCGCGTCGACGCCCCGCCTCGGAGGCGGACGCCCGCGGCGCTCCGCCGGGCGGGCCGGAGGCGATCCGCGGCGGCGCGACGGCGACGTGTTCAGCGAGGAGGAGCGCCCGGCGACGGTATGCGCCGAGGCGATGGCGTAGGAGGCGGAACATGAGCGAGCCGGGGCGGCGCGGCGCCGCCTGGACCGCCGCGCGGACCGACGGCGTGCGGCGCGGCGCGAGCGTGGGGGAGCGGCGCCGCCGCGTCGCCGCCGAGGCGAGCGGGGACGCGGGATGAGCGCGGGGCTGGAGGAGCGCGGCGTCGGAGTGGCCGCGGAGGTGTTCGAGGAGCACCGGGGGCTGCTGTTCGGGGTGGCCTACCGGATGCTCGGCACCGTGGCCGACGCCGAGGACGCGGTCCAGGACGCCTGGCTGCGCTGGTCGGCCGCGGACCGCGCCGACGTCGCGGACGTCAAGGCGTACCTGGTGCGGATCGTCACCAACATCGCGCTGGACCGGCTGCGGTCGGCGCGGGCGCAGCGCGAGACCTACGTCGGCCCGTGGCTGCCCGAGCCGATGCTGACGTCCCCGGACGTGGCCGCGGACGCCGAGCTGGCCGAGTCGGTGTCCATGGCGCTGCTGGTGGTGCTGGAGACGCTGAGCCCGCTGGAGCGGGCGGTGTTCGTGCTGCGCGAGGTGTTCGGCTTCCCGTACGCGGAGATCGCCGAGGCGCTGGACCGCAGCGAGACGTCCGTCCGCCAGCTCGGCACCCGCGCCCGCAAGCACGTGGAGGCGCGGCGGCCCCGGTTCTCGGCCGGCCGGCGGGAGCGGCGCGCCGTCACCGAGCGGTTCTTCGACGCGGCGCTCGGCGGCGACCTCAACCGGCTGATGGAGATCCTCGCGCCGGACGTGGCGCTGTGGACCGACGGCGGCGGCAAGGCCCGCGCCGCCCGCCGCGTCATCCACGGCGCGGACAAGGTCTGCCGCTGGCTGCGGGGCGTGTCGGACGACCCGTACCAGGGCGTGCAGCCGGAGGACATGCGGGTCCGGCGGGTGGAGCTCAACGGCGAACCGGGCCTGGTCTTCGAGGGCCCGGCCGGTCCGCTGTGCGCCGTGACCGCCGAGGTGGACGCGACCGGCCGGATCGGCAAGGTGCTGCTGGTCGTCAACCCCGACAAGCTGCGCTCGGTGGCCGAAGGGCGGACCCTGCCGACGTGACCCCGACGCGGCCCCGCGCCGCGCCCCCGGGCGCGGCCGGGGTCACCGGTCGGCCCGGCGGCGCCTGCCGCCGACCAGCCGCGGCGGCGGGCCGGCCGTGGCCGCGGGGGTGGGCACCGGGCGGACGGCGGCGTAGTCCTCGTCGTATCGGCCCGGTGCCTCGATCACCTCGTCGGTCGGGGTGAGCCGCACGACGTACGACTCCCGCGCCCAGCGCTCCACCTGCCCCTCGTGGGTCGCGGCGTTGAGGCGCTCCTTGGCCAGGACGGGAGTGATCTCGTCCCACAGGTCGGTGCCCGGCCGCACCTGCTCGCAGGCCGCGACGAACGACACCAGTCGCCCGCCCTTGTCCTTGCTGCGCAGCGTCACCCGCACCCGGTCGGCCTCGGGCAGACCGGGCAGCGGCTGCTCGCCCTCGCCGCCGGTCAGGACGTAGGCCGCGCCGTCGTGCCACACGTGCCAGGCCGCCCGCGGCTGCGGCAGCCCCGGCAGGTGCAGCCACATCAGCCCGGACTTCTTGGCGGCCTCCTCCACCAGCGCCTTCAGCTCGCCCATGCCCTCAGCGTCTCACAACGCCCCCGATAGCATCCGGCCATGCGGTCACGACGTACCACTTTGGCGGTCCCCGGCAGCAATCCCCGGTTCATCGAGAAGGCGCAGGGGCTCCCCGCGGACGAGGTGTTCCTGGACCTTGAGGACGCGGTCGCCCCTTCCGCCAAGGACGAGGCGCGCAAGAACGTCGTGGCGGCGCTGAACGAGGGCGACTGGTCGGGGAAGGTGCGCGTGGTCCGCGTCAACGACGTGGAGACCCCCTGGGCGTACCGGGACGTGATCGAGGTCGTGGAGGGCGCCGGGGCCAACCTCGACTGCCTCATGCTGCCCAAGGTGCGCGACGCGTCCCACGTGCAGTGGCTGGACCGGCTGCTCACCCAGATCGAGCTGGCCATGGGGTACGAGCCGGGGCGCATCGGCATCGAGGCGCAGATCGAGGACGCCCGCGGCCTGGCCGGGGTGGACGAGATCGCCGCGTCCTCGCCCCGGCTGGAGACCCTGGTGTTCGGCCCCGGCGACCTGATGGCCTCGCTCAACATGAAGACGCTGGTGGTGGGGGAGCAGCCGCCCGGCTACACCGAGGGCGACGCCTACCACTACATCCTCATGCGCATCCTCACCGCCGCCCGCGCCCACGACCTGCAGGCCATCGACGGGCCGTACTTCAACATCCGCGACGTCGAGGGGTTCGCCCGAGCGGCGCGGCGGTCGGCGGCGCTGGGCTTCGACGGCAAGTGGGTGCTGCACCCGTCGCAGATCGAGGCGGGCAACGCGGTGTTCTCGCCGACGCAGGAGGACTACGACCGCGCCGAGCTGATCCTCGAGGCGTACGAGTACCACACCACGGTGGAGGGGCGCGGCGCGGCCTTGCTCGGCGACGAGATGATCGACGAGGCGTCCCGCAAGATGGCCCAGGTGATCGCCGCCAAGGGCCGGGCCGCGGGCCTGACCCGCACCCGGCGTTTCGAGCCGCCGTCCTGACCCTCTCCGTCCGGTACCGGTCGTGTGCGCTGTGGCGCGAAGCGCACCGACCTGCACATAGCATGCGACGCAAGCAAACGTGCAGGCAGTCGTCAAGAGGGGGTCGATCGGTGCCGGAACCAGCGGACGCCCACGGCTGGGCGCCACCTGACTCCGTCCCTTCCCAGAACAGTCCCCAGGCGCAGCCCTTCGGTCATCCGGTGCCGCCCCCGTATACCGGAGCGGAGCATTACGGCATGCCGCCGCCCCACTACCACGGCCCGCCGCCCCACCAGCCCAACGGATATGCGGGTCCCTACGGATACGCGGGTCCCTACGGATACGCGGGATACCTGCAGCCGCTGGTGAAGAGCTCGTGGACAGTGCCGGTCCCGGCCGGGCTGCCGTACCACCGCTTGGCCCGCACCGCCGTGCACCGGTGGTGGCGACCCCTGGTCGGCACTTTGGCGCTCGTGGCGGGCGCGCTGTTCGCGACGCTCGCGCTGATGGTCGTCGGCACGGTCGGCTACGCGCTGGCCACCGGCGAGGTGCCGGCGCCGTCGGACTCGGAGACGTCGATCTTCGGCGAGCCCGTCGCGGACCTGGCCTTCAACCTGGCGGCCATCGCGCTGCTGCTGCCGGTGGTGCTGTTCGTGCCGTGGTTGGCGCAGCGGCGCCGCCCCGGCACCCTGTCGTCGGTGACCGGGCGGCTGCGGCGGCGCTGGCTGCTGGTGTGCTGCGCCGTGGCGGTCGGGTTCTGCGCCGTGTCGTTCGGCGCCGGCTGGGTGGCGGGCCACTTCGCGGAGCCCCCGATCGGCGGCGGCGACGAGTGGGTCGGGTGGGCCGACTTCCTGCCGCCCGCCCTGATCATCATCGCGCTGGTGCCGTTCCAGGCGTCGGCCGAGGAGTACATCTTCCGCGGCTGGCTGCCGCAGGCGATCGGCGCGTGCACCCTGGAGGGCAGCGGCGGCCGCGCGGGCCGCGCGCTCAGCGCGGTGCTCCGCACGCCGTGGCCCGGCCTGGTGATCGCGTCGGCCGCGTTCACCGCCGGGCACGGCTACACCGGCTGGGGCATCCTCGACATCTTCGCGTTCGGCGCGATCGCCGCGTGGCTGACGGTGCGCACGGGCGGCCTGGAGGCGGCGATCGCCCTGCACGTCTTCAACAACCTGATGGCCTTCCTGCTGCCCGCGGCCGCCGGACGGCTGGAATTCGAGCAGGGCGACGTCCCGTGGCAGTTCGTCGTGGCGGATGTGACGCCGCTGCTGCTGTACGCGGCGGTCGTGGTGTGGCTGGCGCGCAGGCTGCGCGTCGAGACCGTCACCGGTGACCCGGACCCGCGGGACGCGCCGGTTCACGCGCCGCCCGTATCCGGGCAGCCCGCCGGCATCCCTGCCGCCGCCCCCTACGCGCCGAGCGGCGTCCCGGGCGTCCCCGGCGCTCCCGGCGCCGCGGACGGGCCGGACGCCTACGGTCCCTCTGGCGTCCCCGGTCCCTAGCTAGGGCGTGTCGCGGACGACGCTGCCGGAGTCCGACCAGGGGTCGGCGGGCGGAGAGGCCGTTCCGGGGACGGTGAGCACTCCCCACCCGGTCAGGGCCTCCAGCAGGCCCGGCGAGGTCGGCAGGCGCAGCAGCTCCTCAGGGGCGGCCCAGCGGACGTCGGCGGCGTCGTCCCCGGCGGCCAGGCGGCCGCCGACCGGCGTGGCGAGGTAGTCGGCGATCTCGTAGACGACGCCGTCCGGCCCCGGACGCTCCACCGACCCGACCAGGGGGCCGACGGCCACCCGCAGGCCGGTCTCCTCGCGCAGCTCGCGGACGACCGCGGCCACGTCCGTCTCGCCGGGCTCGACGCGTCCCCCGGGCAGCGACCACCGCCCGGCGGAGGGCGGCCGGGCCCGCCGGACCAGCAGCAGCCGTCCTTCCTGGTCGCGGACGATCCCGCCCACGCAGCGCACCCGCATGGCCACTCCCTTGCCTGCGTCACCGTCCATTTTGTCGTTGTTTTGCGTGCGCGGCCACCGTGCGGACCTTGACGCGGCCCAGGTGAGGCCCGCACTGTGGGTAACCATGAGGGCGGAGCCCACGTGCCCGCGTTGCGGTCAGCGCGTCAGCGCGCCGAACCTCTGGTCGAACGACTGGAGGTGCGCCGTGCACGGGGCGGTGCTGCCGCGCCAGCCGACCCGCCGCCCGGGCCCCGAAGGGCTCGCCGCCACCGTCCGCGACTGCCGCGTCCCCGTGTGGGTGCCCTGGCCGCTGCCCTTCGGCTGGCTGGTCACCGGCTTCGCGACCGCGGGGGACGATCGCACCGGCACCCGCGCCTGCGCCGTCGCGGTGTCCGGGCCCGGTCTGGTCAGCGGCCCGGTCGACATGCTCCTGGTCGCCGAGGAGCCGGGCGTCGGGCTCGGCGCCTACTACGCCGGGCTGGCCGGCCCCGACCCGGGGGAGGGCTTCGACAAGGGGCCCCCGCCCGCCAAGGTGGAGGTCAGCGGCCCGTTCGCGGCGTGCGACCACTCGGTGCCGATGTGGGCGATCCCGGGCGGCCCGGACCGCGCCGTCTACGTCGGAGAGGCCATGGGCAACTGGCTGTGGGCGATCCTGTGGCCCGCCGACGCCGGGATCCTCCTGGCCGACCGCACCCACCTGGTCGACCTGCGCGACCCCGGGATGGAGCTCGACCTGCCGTACGGCGCGAGCAGCCCCCGTCTCGACGCCTGAACGTCCCGCGCCGTGGGCCTGCTCCGAGCGGCCCGCGCTGAGTAGCCTCGTCCCGTATGCGCATCGACCTCCACTGCCACAGCGACGTCTCCGACGGCACGCGCCCGCCCGCCGAGGTGGTCCGGCGCGCCCGGGCGGCGGGCGTGGACGTCCTCGCCCTGACCGACCACGACACGGTGGCGGGCTGGGAGGAGGCCGCGTCCGCCCTGGCCCCCGGCATGACGCTGGTGCCAGGCGTCGAGCTGTCGTGCCACCAGGACGGCCAGAGCCTGCACCTGCTCGGCTACCTGTTCGACCCGTCGGCCGCCGAACTGGCCGCCGAGCTGGCCCGCATCCGCGACGACCGGGTGGTCAGGGCGCGGACGATGGTGGACCGGCTGCGTGCGCTGGGCGTGGACGTCACCTGGGAGCGGGTGCGGGAGCTGGCGCGCGGCGAGGCCGTGGGACGTCCGCACGTGGCCCGGGCGATGGTCGAGGCCGGGGCGGTCCGCACGGTCGACGAGGCGTTCACCCGCGACTGGATCGGCGCGGGCGGCCGCGCGTACGCCGACCGCTACGCGCTGGACCCGGTGCGCGCCGTGCGGCTGATCCGCGACGCCGGCGGGGCCGCCGTCCTGGCGCACCCGCGGCCGCGCCGCGGCCCGGCGGTCGCCGACGCGGTGGTGGAGCGGCTGGCCGAGGCGGGCCTGGCGGGGATCGAGGTCGACCACCCCGACCAGGACGGGGCCGCCCGCGAGAGGCTGCGGGACCTGGCGTCCGCGCTCGGCCTGCTCGTCACCGGCTCCAGCGACGACCACGGCGCGCTCACCGGCGACCGCATCGGCTGCGAGACCACCTCGCCGGACGCGTACGCGGCGCTGCTGGACGCCGCCTCCGGCGAACCCGTCACCGGATGAAAAGGCCCCGGCGTGCCACGTCGGTCGGTCATTCCGCGCGGGTGCGCGCGGTAGGGTGCGGAACGTGGACGCGCGCATCGATCAAGTGGTGACCACGGGCAAGGTCACCCTGGACGACGAAGAGTACGAGGTCGAGAACAACACCTACATCGTCGGCGACGACGACGAGGTGATCGTGATCGACCCCGCCCACGACGCCGACGCCGTGCTCAAGGCCGTCGGCGAGCGTGAGGTCATGGCGGTGATCTGCACCGACGGCAACGAGCACAAGCTGTCGACGGTGCTGGAGGTCGCCGCCGCCGGCGAGGAGGACGAGGAGAACTGGGCGCCGATCGCGCTGCACCGCGGCGACCGGCTGCTGTGGCGCGACTACTTCGGGCGGCTGGCCCGCGACGAAGAGGACGAGGAGGACGCCGAGGCGCTGCGCTCCCTCGAGCCCGACATCTGGCTGGAGGACGGCGGCGTCTTCGAGATCGCCGGGACCCAGCTGGAGATCGTGCACACCCCGGGGCACACCCCCGGCAGCGTCTGCGTGATCAGCGAGCAGCTCGGCGTGCTGTTCTCCGGCGACACCCTGCACCGCGGCCGTCCCGGGTCGATCGGCGGGGTCTACGAGGACCTGCGCAAGCAGCTCAACTCCATCGGCGCGCTGCTGACGCCGCTGCCGAAGGACCTGCGGGTGCTGCCCGGCCAGGGCGACGAGACCACCGTGGGGGACGAGGACGCCCGCTGGGAGACGTGGGGCGCCCTCGCCGCGGACGGCGAAGGCCGCTGACCGCGGCCGCGCCGTGGGCGCCGAGCAGCTGCCGCTCGCGGGCATGCCGCAGCGGCTCTACACGTGCACCCCGTCACGGCTGAACGCCTGGCTGGACTGCCCGCGCCGGTACCGGATGACCTACCTGGACCGTCCGTCCCCGCCGAAGGGGCCGCCGTGGGCGCACAACAGCCTGGGCGCCAGCGTGCACAACGCGCTGGCCGCGTGGTGGCGGCTGCCGCGGTCCGAGCGCACCCCCGAGACGGCGGGGAGGCTGCTGGTGCGCGGCTGGCTCACCGAGGGGTTCCGGGACGCCGAGCAGTCCGATCGCTACCGCGAGCGCGCCCGGGAGATGGTGGAGCGCTACGTCGCCCGTCTGGACCCCGACGACGAGCCGGTGGGCGTGGAGCGCACCGTCGCGACGCGCACCGACCGCATCGCCGTGTCCGGCCGGATCGACCGGCTCGACGACCGCGGCGCCGAGCTCGTCGTGGTCGACTACAAGACCGGGCGCCACGTGCTCACCGCCGACGACGCGCGCGGCTCCATGGCGCTGGCGCTGTACGCGCTGGCCGCGTCCCGCGTGCTGCGCCGCCCGTGCCGCCGCGTCGAGCTGCACCACCTGCCCAGCGGCGAGATCGCGGTGTGGGAGCACACCGACGAGTCGCTCGCCCGGCACCTGCGCCGCGCCGAGCAGATCGCCGCCGAGGCCGCCGCCGCGGACGAGGCCTACCGCACCCGCCTCCGGGACGCGGTGCCCCGGCAGCGCCGGAGCGAGCAGCGTCACGGCGGCGACGACGCGGTGACCGTGGAGCACGGCCCGTACGACGAGCACTTCCCGCCGCGTCCCGGGAACCTGTGCGCGTGGTGCGACTACTTGCGGCACTGCCCGGAAGGGCGGCAGGCCGCCGCTCCGAAGGAGCCCTGGGCCGCGCTCCCGGAGGACTGAGCGGGCCCCGGGGGCACCGGTGCGCGGTCAGGCCGCCGCGGCGCGGCGCGAGGGCCAGCGGCGCGGGTCGCGCAGCCCGATCAGGCCGCGGCTCACGTCGTAGCCCTCGGCGGCCAGGCGCCGCCGGGCGCGCTCCAGCATGTCCCGGGTGGGCTTGGCGAAGGCGTAGTCGTGCAGCCGTTCGGGCAGCGCGTTCATCGCCAGGCGGAACGAGCGCAGCGCGGCGGTGACGGCGGCCTGCGGCACCTCGGGCAGGATCCCGTACATGGCGCGGGCCCAGTCCGGCAGCGCGTAATAGCACAGCGCGCCGAACGGGAAGTAGCCCGGCTTCCCGGCGTTGAGGAACTTCAGGTTGTCCGGCAGGCGCGGCCACAGCAGGAACCGCACCGTGGCCCTCGCCTCCTCGGTGGCCCGCAGCCGCGGCCGCATCTCGGCGAAGTACGCCTCCATCTCGGCCACGCTGCCGGGCACCTCGTCGGCGCGCAGGCCCACGAAGGTCGCGGTGCGGCGCTGCTCGTCCAGGTACCGGTCGGCCATCGCGTCCGTCAGCGGCAGCCCGGCGCGGCGCGCCACCTCCAGGTAGGAGTACACCTCGGCGCAGTGCACCCACAGCAGCAGCTCCGGCTGGTCGAGCCGCTCCCGCCTCCCGGTGTCGTGATCGAGGACGCGCAGGCTGCGGTGGATGCGGCGGACCCGGGCGGCCAGCGCGTCGATCTCCTCGGGGCTGCCGAACGTCGCGGTCCCGACGAAGTCGGCGGTGCGCTGCAGGCGGCCGATCGGGTCCTCCTGGAAGGTCGAGTTCTGCCACACGCCCCACATGGCCACCGGGTGCAGGGCCTGCAGCATGAGGCTGCGCACCCCGCCCACCCACATGGTGCGGTCGAGGTGCACCCGCCACGTCACGCTCTCCGGGGGCTGGACGGTCGCCGCCATACGCCACCTCGCGCGGGCTCGCCACGGATGAGACGAACGAAAGTAAGTGTGTCATTACATCCGCGGGGACGACAGACCCGTGTGACGAGGCTCACCGCCCCCTCACAACGACCCGGTCACAGCGCCCCGGTCACCGACCCCGTGACAGCGACCCCGTCACAGCGAGCGGCAGCTGCGCTCGGACCGGTTCCAGAAGTCGGTGAGGGCGCCCGCGGTGGTCTCCGGCGCCTCCACGGCCGGCGAATGCGCGGCGCCGGGGATGACGACCTTGGCCGCGTCGAGGCGCTCGGCCATGGCGGCCTGCTCGGGCGGCTCCCACACGTCGTCGTCCTCGCCGTACAGCACCAGGATCGGCAGTCCGGCGTCGTCCGCGGCCTTGGCCAGCTCGTCCACGCGGTCGGGGGCCGACAGCAGCTCGGCCGCCATGGCGCGCAGGCCCAGCTCGCAGTTGCCGAGCGTGCGCGCCTTCAGAAAGTCGATGATCTCCGGGGCGAGACCCCGCGCGCGGGCGTCCGGTTCCAGGGTGAGCGACCAGATGCGGTCCATGCCGAGCTGCGGGATCGCCTCCATCAGCGCCCGCGCCTTGGCCGCCGACGGGCCGCCCACACTGGCCGGACCCGAGCTCATCAGCGTGTACGACATCAGCCGCACCTGCCCCGACAGGACCGTCTCGCGGGTGACCAGGCCGCCGAACGAGTGGCCGACCAGGTGCACCGGATCGGGGCCGAGGGCCTGCACCAGCGAGGCGACGTCCTCGCCGAGCGCGCCGCAGGTGTACCGGGACGGGTCGTCGCAGCCGGGGGACTCGTACTGCCCCCGCATGTCGATGGCCACCACGCGGCGCCGCCCGGCGTCGGCCAGGGGCTGCAGGATGGCGAGGAAGTCCTCCTTGCTGCCGGTGTAGCCCGGGACCAGCAGGGCGGGACAGCGTTCCGGTACGCCCGAGCCCGGCAGGCCCTCGAGGGCGGCGAACCTGCCTCGGGGAGTCTCGACGTACGTCCTGTGCACGTTCGGGGGCAGGGTCAGGAACCGGGGCGTACTCACAGGTCGCCACCATACTAAATATGCAGTCCGGAACACCGGTGAAGGGTGTTCGGTGGTAGCGTCACCGTCGTGACGGCCATTTCTGCGCACCGCCGGGACGCGGCGGGCCTGACGGGTCTGCGGACGGCCATCGCCTCAGGTGCAGACTACGTCGAACTGGACGTGCGCCGCACCGCCGACGGCGAACTGGTCGTCCACCACGACCGGACCGTGGCCGGGCTGCCGCTGAGCCGATGCACCTACGCCCGCGTGCGCGCGCTGGCGCCGCGCCCGGTGCCCCGGTACGCCGACGCCCTCGACATGATCGCCGGCCGTTCCTTCGGCCACCTCGACCTCAAGGAGCACGGCTGCGAGCACGAGGCGGTCGCGCTCGCCCTGGACGTGCTCGGCCCGGGCCGGTTCCTGGTCACCACCCGCGAACCCGACTCCGTCGCCCTGATCAAGGACGCGTACCCCACCGTGACCACGGCCCTGTCGGTGGGCCGCGGCCTGTGGGAGCGCGGCGCCGTCGGCGACTTCGCGCCGGTGCGTCCGCTGCTGGACTCGGGCGCCGACATGGTCGCCCTCAACCACCGGCTCGCCCGCGTCGGCGTGCTGCGCCAGTGCGCCCGCGCCGGGGTGCCGGCCATGGTCTGGACGGTCAACGCCCGTCCGCTCCTGCGCCGCTTCCTCGCCGACCCCCGGGTCGCCGTGATCGTCACCGACCATCCGCACACCGCGCTGCGGCTCCGCGACGCCCACGGGCGTCGCCGAGGGTGAGCCCGGCGGCGCCGTCAGGCGGTCTGCGTGGTCTCGTCAGGCGGTCTGCGCGGTCGTCAGGCGGTCTGCGTGGTGTCGTCGGCGGCGACGGGCTTGCCGCCGCGGGTGCGGCGGCGGCGACGGCGGGTGCGGCGGCGCTCGGTGGCCACGGCGTTCACCACGGTGTCCGCCGCGCCCTCCGCCGCGTCGCCGGACCGGTCGGACGCGGGCCGCTCGGCGGACGCGGAGGCGTCCTCGGGCCGTCCCGCCCTGTCGACCGGCTTGCCGCCGCGGGTGCGGACCCGGTTGCGCTTGCGGCGCGGCCGCCGGCGTTCGCGGTCGCGCACCGCGGAGCGGGCGCGGCCGGTCTCGCCGATGTCCTCCAGCTCCTCGGCGGCCAGCCCGGCCCGCTCGCCGCGCTGCTCCTTGGGCAGCGTCCCGGTGGCGTCCTTCGGGATGCCGAGGGACTCGTAGAGGTGGTCGGAGGTGGAGTAGGTCTCCTGCGGCGCGCCGAACGACAGCCCCAGCGTGCTGTTGATCAGCTTCCAGCGCGGCAGCTCCGCCCAGTCCACCAGGGTCACGGCCGTGCCGGTGCGGCCCGCGCGGCCGGTGCGGCCGATGCGGTGCACGTAGGTGTCGGCGCTGTCAGGGCACTCGTAGTTGACCACGTGGGTGACGTCGTCGACGTCCAGCCCGCGCGCCGCCACGTCCGTGGCCACCAGCACGTCGATCTTGCCGTTGCGGAACGCGCGCAGCGCCCGCTCCCGCTGGCCCTGGCCGAGGTCGCCGTGCACGGCCGCGACCGCGAAGCCGCGGCGCGCCAGGTCGGCGGCCACCCGGTCGCAGGTCCGCTTGGTCTGGCAGAACACCATGGTCAGCCCGCGGCCCTCGGCCTGCAGCACGCGCGCCAGCACCTCGGGGCGGTCCAGCTGGTGGGTCTGCCAGACGTGCTGGACGACCTGCGGCGCCGGCTCCGGCTCGGTGTGCGCCTCGGCCCGGACGTTGGTGGGGCGGCGCAGGTAGCGGCGCGACAGCGCGACGATCTCGCCGGGCATGGTCGCCGAGAACAGCATGGTCTGCCGGCTCTCCGGCAGCAGGTCGACGATGCGCTCGATGTCGGGCAGGAACCCCAGGTCGAGCATGCGGTCGGCCTCGTCCAGCACCAGCACGTCGATGCGGGACAGGTCCAGATGCCGCTGCTTGACCAGGTCCAGCAGCCGTCCCGGAGTGCCGACCACGACGTCGACGCCCTCGCGCAGCGCCTCGATCTGCGGCTCGTAGGCCCGGCCGCCGTACACGGCCAGCACCCGGGTGCCCAGTTTGCCGCCCGCGACGAGCAGGTCGTCGGTGACCTGCAGGGCCAGCTCGCGGGTGGGGGTCAGCACCAGCCCGCGCGGGCGGGTGCCGCCGTGCTCGATGCGCTGCAGCAGCGCCACGCCGAACGCCAGCGTCTTGCCGGTGCCGGTGCGGGCCTGTCCGATGATGTCGTGCCCGCCCAGCGCGATCGGCAGGGCGAGCTCTTGGATGGGAAACGCGTCGACGATGCCCTCGGCGGCGAGGGCATCGGCGATCTCGGGGACGACCCCGAGTTCATGGAACGTAGTCAGGGCTTCCAGCCTCCAAAGTGCGGGGTCGACGCTCGCTCGCGCGGCGCAGCTGCAGATGCCACGATGCGCACCGGCCGGGCGGCGCCCCGCCGGTCGTGTCGCGTGGCCGCGCGCTCGCGCGGGAGGGACCAGCCGTCAGTCAAAACTTCCCCGGTGACCGCGTCAGGGGTCTGCGCAGTCACTCGCTGTGGCTGCGTGCGGTCACTCTCCGCGACGCAGTGTACCGACCATGGTTTCGCTACACCAATAGCCGAACTGCAGTGGCAACGCCGCCCGGGCCCGTGGTATTCCCGGGTCGTCCGGCATCGTCCAAGATCGGAGCCGTCTCCGGCCGGGCGGGTGCCCGAGATGGCCAGGAGAGGCCACGTGCGGCCGCGGGCCGGACGGCCGGGGCGGCGGGCCGGCGGAGCCGTCAAAAGGTGCGCCGCCGCGGGCCCCACGACCGGCCGCCACCGCCGCCGGAGAAGGCCCCCGTGATCAGCGCCACCGCCACCGCGGCGATCACCACCGCGAAGATGAAGGCGACCACCGATCCGGCGCCCAGGGCGTTGGACACCAGGCCGCCGAGGATCGCACCGGCGATCCCGACCAGGATCGTCAGGATGACGCCCATCGGGTTGCGCCCGGGCACCAGCAGCCTGGCGAGGGCGCCGATGACGGCGCCGACGACGATGAACCACAGGATCGTCGTGAGCATTGTCGACCACCATTCCGTCGTTCGGGGCCGCGGCGAACGCGACCCGCAGTCGGTGGTCGATGTGCCCGCCATGAGCGAGATAAACAAAATGCCGGAGCCGGTGCGCGCGGAACGGGCGCCGGCGCCGCCGCGGCGCGCCGCGCGGCGCCCCGTCCCAGGGCCGCCGTCCGCGGCTACCGGGTGGCGAAGCCGACGGTGCGGTTCTCCTCCTCGCCGATCTCCAGGTAGCCGATCCGGTCGGCGGGGACGACGACCCGCCCGCCGCGCTGGTCCTTCAGCACGAGGACGCCGCCCTCCTCCGCCAGCGCGACGGTCAGCGCCTTCTGCACCTCGTCGGCCGACTGCGCCGTCTCGACCACGAGCTCCTTGGGGACGGACTGGACGCCGATGCGAACCTGCACGCGTTGCGCTCCCTGAGTGAGACGTCCTGAGTGAGACGTCGGATCGGTCGGATCAGCTGGTGCGGGGGAAGCCGGAGATGCCGCGCCAGGCCAGGCGGGCGATGAGCTTCTCGGCGGTGTCCTTGGGGATGGCCCGGTGCTGCGACAGCCAGTACCGCGCGCTGACCTCGGCCATGCCGACCAGGCTCATGCCGAGCAGGTGCGCCTCGTCCGGCGGCGCGTCGGTGTCCTCGGCGATCACCTGGGCGATCATCTCGGCGCACTGCTGGTTGGTGCGCTCCACGCGGGCCCGCACCGGCGCCACGTTGCGCAGGTCCGACTCGAACACCAGGCGGTACGCCTCGCCCTCGCCGGCCACGAAGTCGTAGAACGCGGCGATCACCGCCTGCACGCGCTGCTTGTTGTCCGTGGTGGACTCCAGCGCGTCGCGCACCGTGCGCACGAGGGCCTCGGCGTGCTCGTCCAGCAGGGCCAGGTATAGCTCGAGCTTGCCCGGGAAGTGCTGGTACAGCACGGGCTTGCTGACGCCGGCGCGCTCGGCGATCTCGTCCATCGCCGCGGCGTGGTAGCCCTGGGCGACGAACACCTCCTGGGCCGCCCCGAGCAGCTGTCTGCGGCGCGCCAGCCGCGGCAGCCGCGTGCCGCGGGGGCGTGCGTCCGGGGTCGCGGTCACCACACTCTCCGATCACCGATCGTTGCGACGGCGGGGCGGCCCGCCCCGGAATCGTCGCCGGACGTTGATCCCATCATCGTACGCGCCGGTAACCACGGCGGTCACCACGACGCACGCACGATCGTACGCTCACTGGAACCTCCCGCTCGCTTCCATGATTCCCCATTTCCGGGGCGCCGCCCCGCCGCGCCGCGCGCTCCGGCCGGCGCGGCCCGAGCGGTCCCGCGCCGACGGAGCCGGCCCGGTTCAGCGGTATTCGTCCTCGTCGAACTCGACCTCGAGGCTCTGCTCGGTGGCGTCGGCCTCGTTGGCGTCCAGCGGCAGATGCGACGGCAGCACCGGCGCGTCCTCGTCCTCGCGGAGGGCCGCGCGCTGCTCGGCGGCGTCGGCCTCCGGCTCCTCGAAGCGCAGATCCGGCTCGGGGCCGTTGGTCTCGGTCATGGACGACTCCTCCCATCGATCCCCTGCGACATCCCCATCGCCGTCGCCATCGACATCGCCCGGTCGGACCTCGGCGTCACAGCCGTCCGGCCAGCTCGCGCAACGGCGCCTCCAGCGCCTCACCGAACGTCGGGAAGGCGTGCACGACGTCGGTGAGCACCCCGAGGGGCGTCTGCGCCCGGATGGCCAAGGCGATCTCGCTCATCCACTCCTCAGCGTAGAGCCCGACGGCGGCCGCGCCGATCAGCAGCCCGCGCGCACGGTCCGCGTACAGCTCGACACGGCCGCGGTCGTCGGCCTCGACCGCCGCGCGGGTGGTGGCCGCGAGGTCGTACCCGGCGGTGAGCAGGTCCATGCCGCGCTCCTCGGCCTGGGCGGGCGACAGGCCCACCGCGTAGACGGCCGGCGTGGTGTGCACGACGCGGGGGACGGCCCGGTAGTCGGCCTCGCGGCGCTTGCCGAGCACGTTGGAGACGACGACGCGGGCCTGGTAGCGGGCGGCGTGGGCGGTGCGCGCCACGCCCGTCACGTCGCCCGCGGCCCACACCCCGCCCTGCGGGGGCGTCTCCTGCTCGTCGTCGCCGAGCGCCACCGCGCAGGTCTCGTCCACCGGGAGCCCCTGGCCGGGCGCGACGGCGACGCCGAGCGTCTCCAGGCCGAGCCCGTCGACGCGGGGCCGCCGGCCGCACGCCAGGAGGATGCGGTCGGCCGCGAGCGCGCCGCCGTCCGCGAGCCACAGCCGCGCCCCCGCGCCCCCCTCGCCCCGCTCGACCCGCAGGACGTCGGCGCCGAGCCGCAGGTCGACGCCCATCCGGCGCAGCGCGTCGGCGAGGACCTCGCCGGTGAACGCCGCCTCGTCGGCCAGCAGCCGCCCGGCCGGCTCGACCAGCGTGACCTGCGAGCCGAACGCCGCGTACACCTGCGCCAGCTCGCAGCCGTCGGGGCCGCCGCCCAGCACCACCAGGCGGCGCGGCAGGTCCGGCACGGTGAGCGCCTCGTCGCTGGTCCAGACCGGGGCGTCGGCCAGGCCCGGCACGGCCGGGACGACCGGCTCGCTGCCGGTGCTGATCACCAGGTCGGTGCAGCGGTGCTCGACGCCGTCGACCTCGACCGTTCCAGGGCCCGTCACGCGGCCCCGGCCGCGCAGCACGGTCACGCCCTCCTCGGCCAGGCGCGCCACCGCGCGGTCGTCGTCCAGGTGCCCGGTGACCTCGTCGCGCCGCGCGATCGCCAGCTCCCACGTCTCGCCCCGCCGCGCCGACAGCAGCAGCGACTTGGACGGCACGCAGGCGAAGTACGGGGACTCGCCGCCGACCAGCCGGTTCTCCACCAAGGCGACGTCGCGCCCGCTCTGGGCCAGTTCGGTCGCGACGAGGCCGCCCGCGGTGCCGCCCCCGAGCACCACGACGTCGTAGCGATGGTTCCGATCCAACGTGCATCCCTCCACGCCCGGTCTGGATGGCCCCCGTCCGCATCCATGGTGGCGGAATCCGGTATCCCTGCGTGCCGGTTCGAACACATACGGCTCACGGCCGGGCCCTCCGGGCGCGGGCGGCGGGACCGCCGACGACGGGGCGAGGGCTCCGGAGCGGCTAAGGGAGCGGCTGGCGGCGCTCCAGGAGCGGGGCGAGCAGGTCCCCGTGCTTGTCGGCGCGTTTCAGGACCTCGTCGGGGGTGAACGCCAGGTCGTCGGGGGCGCGGGCGTCCTCCAGCTCGTCCCAGGTGACCGGCGCCGACACCGACGGCGCGGACGCGGCGCGCAGCGAGTACGGCGCGACGGTCGTCTTGGCCGGGTTGTTCTGGCTCCAGTCGACGAGCACCTTGCCCCGGCGCAGCCGCTTGTCCATCTTGCTGACCACCAGGTCGGGATGCGCGGACTCCAGGGTCTGCGCGGCCCGCTTGGCGTACGCGGACGTGCGGTCGTCCTCCTTGATCGGCACGTACAGGTGCACGCCCTTCTTGCCGCTGGTCTTGGGGTAGGACTCCAGCTCGTCGGCGGCGAGCAGGTCGCGCAGCAGGCACGCCACCCGGCAGGCGTCGATGATCGTGGCGGGCGGGCCGGGGTCGAGGTCGAACACCATCAGGTCGGGCGCGTGCCGCTTGCCGCGGGGCCCGACCTTCCACTGCGGCACGTGCAGCTCCAGCGCGGCCAGGTTGACGCACCACATCAGCGTGGGCAGGTCGTCGACCACGATGTAGTCGACGGTGTCGCGGCCGCGCGAACTGCCGGGCGAGGACACCGTGACCGTGCGGATCCACTCGGGCGTGTACGAGGGGGTGTTCTTTTCGAAGAACGACTCGCCGTCCACGCCGTCCGGGTACCTGATGCGGGTCAGCGGACGGTCCTTCAGATGCGGCAGCAGCACCGGGGCGACGCGCGCGTAGTAGTCGAGGACCTCCCCCTTGCTGAACGCGGGGTACAGGTTCTTGTCCAGGTTGGACAGCCGCAGCTCGCGGCCCTGCACGTGCACGCCGAGCTTCTTAGCGGTCACGGGTCACCTCAACGGGGTCCTTGTCGTGGCGCAGCCCGCGCCAGGACGGGAAGCGCAGCCGCCCGTCGCGCGTGCGCAGGCTGTAGGCCACCTCCCCGACGAGGCGCGGTTCAACCCACTGGGCGTCGCGGGCGATTTCGCGGGGGATCGGCTCGTCGTAGGGGCTGGTGGGGCGGCGCAGCGGCCACAGCGTCGCGTACAGGTCGTCGAGGGCCCGGTCGGAGAACCCGGTGCCGACGTGCCCGACGAAGCACAGCCGTCCCTTGGCGTCGTACTCGCCGAGCAGCAGCGACCCCAGACCGCCCGCGCGCCGGCCGCGGCCCGGCTTCCACCCGCAGACGATCACCTCGCGGGTCAGGTAGTGCTTGACCTTGCGCCAGGAGTCGACGCGGCGGCCCGGCCGGTAAGGGGAGTCGAGCCGCTTGGCCATCAGCCCTTCGAGCCGCTGCTCGCGGGTGAACTCCAGCAGTTCGGCGACCTGGGCGGTGTCGCCGCCGTGCAGGTACGGGGGCGCCTCGACGGGCCCGGCGGGGGTCAGGTCCAGCTCGGCCAGCAGGGCGCGCCGCTCGGCGTACGGCCGGTCGTACAGCACCCGCCCGTCCAGGAACAGCAGGTCGAACACCACGTACCGGACCGGCACCGCGCGGACCAGCCGGGGGTCGGGGCGGCTGACGTGCATGCGCCGCTGCAGGCGTTCGAAGCTGGGCCGGCCGCGGTCGAAGGCGACCACCTCGCCGTCCAGCACCACGTCGTGGTGCGGCACCAGGTCGGCCAGCCCGGTCAGCTCGGGGTAGCGGCCGATGAGCTCGGTGGCGCGCCGTCCGGTGGCCCGCACGCCGTCGGCGGAGACGTAGGCGATGACGCGGACGCCGTCCCACTTGATCTCCAGACCCCACCGGGCGGTGTCCTCGGGCAGGTCCCCGGTCTCGGCCATCATCGGCTGGACCGGCCACGGCATCGTCATATCGGGCTCTTACCCGTGCCCGCCCGGACGGAAAAGATTCACTCCCGATAGGGACGGCCGGTCACCGTGCGCCGGGAACGCGGGGTGACCCTCGGGTGCACCGCGGGGCTCTGGCGGAAACCGGGGCCGCTTGCGACGCTAGTGAGGAGATCTCGGGGTAAGGACTGGCCATGCGCAGTATCTGGAAGGGCGCCATCTCGTTCGGGCTGGTGACGATCCCGGTGAAGGTGTATTCGGCGACCGAGCAGCGGGACGTCGCCTTCCACCAGGTGCACCGCACCGACGGCGGGCGCATCCGGTACCGCCGGGTGTGCAGCATCGACGGCGAGGAGGTCCCCTACTCCGACATCGCCAAGGGGTACGAGCTGCCCAGCGGCGAGATCGTCGTGCTGACCGACGAGGACTTCGCCGACCTGCCGCTGTCCACCAGCCGCCGCATCGACGTGCTGCAGTTCGTGGCGGAGGAGGAGGTGGACCCCATCTACTTCGCCAAGTCGTACTACCTGGAGCCCGACGCCCACGGCACCAAGCCGTACGTGCTGCTGCGCGACGCCCTGGAGGCGTCGGGGCGGGTGGCGCTGGTGAAGGTGGCGCTGCGCCAGCGCGAGTCGCTGGCGACGCTGCGCGTGCGCGACGGCGTGTTCGTCCTGGAGACCATGCTGTGGCCGGACGAGATCCGCACCCCCGACTTCCCGTTCCTCGAGGAGGACATCGAGGTCCGCAAGCAGGAGCTGGCGATGGCGACCTCCCTCATCGAGACCATGGAGGGGGAGTTCGACCCGACCGAGTACAAGGACGCCTACCGGGAGGCGCTGCAAGCGGTCATCGAGGCCAAGGTGGAGGGCCGGGAGGTGACGCGGCCCGAGGAGGCGGCCGAGGAGGAGCCGGCCGCCGACCTGCTCAGCGCGCTGCGCGCCAGCGTCGAGGCGGCCAAGAAGAGCCGGGAGGGGAAGAAGGCCCCGGCGTCCCGGAAGAAGGCGGTCTCGGGACGCGCGGCCAAGGCGGCTTCTTCCAACAGCGCCCCGTCAAAGAGCGCCCCATCAAAGAGCGCCCCGTCAAAGAGCGCGTCCGGCAAGGCGGCGGGCAAGAAGACGGCGGCCAAGTCGCCGTCGCGGAGCCGCAAGAGCGCCTAGCCGCGACGGCGGACCCGGCCGCCGCCTCCGGACGCGCGTCCGGTCGGAAGAGGGTTCCTGTCGGAAGCGGGTCTCAGAACGGGACGTTGGTGCACACGAGCCGGTCGCCCGCGTCACCGGTCCGCCGGTCGGTCGGCTTGGCGTGGATCACGATGGATCCGGCCTGGCCCCGGGCGACCCGCCACGGCACCCGGGTCTCGCCGTACGCCGTGCGGTCGCGCCGCACCTTGAAGTCGAGCCAGATCTCCTTGGCGCGCAGCGGCGCGTTCCGCGCGGCCCGCGGGTTCTGGTAGTGCGGGCCCGCGTCGGCGGGCCTGCGGCCGCACCGGTTCTTGTGGACGTGCACGCCGAGCGCCTTGCCGACGGCCGACCGCGGGAACCCGGTCGCCCGGAAGCGCACGACGGTCGAGTTCCGGCCGTACGACACGTGCGCGCTGGTCCTCACCTTTCTGAAGGCGGGGTTCGCGTACACGTACGTCGGGCCTTGGACCCGGATGTCTCTCGGCTTCCCGCGGGCCTGGGCAGGGGCCGGAGCCGCCAGCAGGGCCAGCGCGGCCCCCGCCGCGGTGAGCGTGACGGCCGTGCGCCGCACCAGTGTCATGGGTCGTCCCCCTGTTCACCCTGAGTGGTCGTGACGTCACGAGGACGTCGCCAACAGGCCCGATGATGCCCGTGGAACCAAGATCAATGCATGCGCCCCACGCGGGCGAAGGCTCGTGTCGCATCCCTTTTGACCTGCACAAACGTCCTCTTTGCGATGCGGTGCCCGACACGTCCCCGCCCCGGCGCCGTCAGGTGCCGGCGGGCTCCAGGCGGCCCGCGGCGGGGGCCGGGGCGTCGTCCTCGCGGATGCCGTAGCGGCGGTAGACGCGGGCGAGCGGGCCGGGCGCCCACCAGTTGGCGCGTCCCAGCAGGCGCATGGCCGCGGGGACGAGCAGGCCCCGCACGATCGTGGCGTCGAGGAGCACCGCGGTGACCATCCCCACGCCGGTCATCTTGATGAACGAGATGCCGGAGGTGGAGAACGCCGCCATGACCACGATGAACAGCAGCGCCGCACCGGTGATCACGCCGGCGCTGCGCTGCAGGCCGGAGGCGACCGAGCCGGCGGTGTCGCCGGTGGCGTCGTAGCGCTCGCGGATCCGCGACAGCAGGAACACCTCGTAGTCCATGGTCAGCCCGAACAGCAGGGCCAGCATGAGGATCGGCATCGCGGGGGCGAGCGAGCCGGTGGCGGTGAAGTCGAGCACGCCGGACAGGTGCCCCTCCTGGAAGATCCACACGACGACGCCGAACGTGGCCGACAGCGACAGCGCGTTCGCCGCCATCGCCTTGACCGGCAGCACCACCGACCCGAACGCCAGGAACAGCAGGACGAACGTGGCGCCGCCGACCGTCGCCGCCAGCAGCGGCAGGCGCGCGCCCAGACCGGACAGCTGGTCGACCAGCTCGGCGGTCCGACCGCCGACGTACACCCGCGCGCCCGGCGGCGCCGGCACGTCCCGCACCCGCTCGACCAGCGCACGGGCCTCCGCCGACATCGGGTCGGCGGCGTAGCGCAGCGAGATCTTCGCGGTGGTCCCCGCGGCGCCGGTCACGGCGGCCTGCGTCACCCCGGGCACCTGGCCGAGGCGCTGCGCGTACGCCCGGGCGTCGACGCGCCCGGACACGATCACCTCGATGGGGGCGGTGGCGCCGCTCGGGAAGTCGCGTTGCAGCGTCTCGGCGACGACGCGCGCCTCCGTGCCCTCGGGCAGCACCTTGCCGTCGACGCCGCCCCAGCTGATGCCGAGGAACGGCGTGCCCAGCGACAGCAGCACCGCCATGGCCCCCACCAGGTACAGGACGGGGCGCCGCATGACGCTCTGGGCGAGCCGGTACCAGCCCCCGCGGGCGGCCGGGGCCGCCGTGGCGCGGCGGCGCCGGAACGACAGGGCGTTGACCCGAGGGCCGAGGACGGCGAGCAGCGCGGGCAGCACGGTCAGCGCGGCGGCCATGCAGACCACGACGGTGGCGACGCCGCCGTATCCCATCGACCGCAGGAAGGTCTGGGGGAAGAGCGTGAGCCCGGCCAGGGAGACCGCGACCGTGATCCCGGAGACGGCGACGGTGCGTCCGGCGGTGGCCATGGTCCGCGCCAGCGCCTCCTCGGTGCCGCGGCCCGCGGCGAGCTCCTCGCGGAACCGGCCGACGACGAACAGCCCGTAGTCGATGGCCAGGCCGAGGCCGAGGAACGTGGTGATGTTGACGGCGAAGATCGACACGTCCGTGCCCAGGGTGAGCAGCCGCAGGGCGGCGAACGAGCCGAGGATCGCCATGCCGCCGACGACCAGCGGCAGGCTCGCCGCCGCGACCCCGCCGAAGATCACCGTGAGCAGGATCAGCAGGACCGGCAGGGACAGCATCTCGGCGCGGGCGATGTCCCGGGAGACCCGGTCGTTGATGGCCGTCTCGGTGGCGACCTCGCCGCCGAGACGGGCCGTGCCCGCCGCGCCTCCCGGGTGGCGCAGGGCGTCCTCGATGTCGGCGAAGTTGTCGGCCCGTTCCTCGGGGTCGGCGCCCGCCAGCCGCAGCACGGCGTAGGTGGCGGTGCGGTCGCGGCTGACCAGGTCGGGCGACCCGGTGGACCAGTGCGTGACGACGCCCGTGACCTTGTCCGCGGGCAGGGCGGCCAAGGCGCCGGTCACCGCGGACCGGAAGCCCGGGTCGTCGATCGTGCGGCCCCGCGGCGCCGTGTAGAGGACGACCACGTCGGCCTGGTCGCGGCCGAGGTCGCGTTCCGCGATCCGCGCGGCGCGGGCGCTCTCGCTGTCGGGCGTGGTGAAGCCGCCCGCCGCGGTGAGCGCGCCGAAGACGCCCGTGCCCCAGACCGCCGCCGCGACCAGGGCGAGCACGCCCAGGGCCAGCACCGGTCGCCGGCGCCGGTGCACGAGCCGGCCCCATCGTTCCAGCATGCGATGTCCTCCCCCGTGACGATGCGTCACTGAAATGAACGCCGTTAACTAGTGAACGCCGTTAAGTTGGCATACACTGTTAACTGTCGTCAAGGGTGTTCATGCGACATCATCGGAGGGTCGGCGGACGCGGGCGGAGGGAGACGAGACGGTGGCTGAATCCCGGCGCGACCGGCTGCGCGCGGCGACGGTGGCGGAGATCTCGCAGATCGCCCGCCGCATCCTCGTGGAGCAGGGGCCGCAGGCGCTGACGCTGCGCGCCATCGCCCGGGAGATGGGCATGACCGCGCCGGCGCTCTACCGCTACTTCGACAGCCGCGAGCACCTGATCCGGTACGTCGTCGGCGCCCTGTTCCAAGACCTGACGGCCGAGCTGACCCGGGCCATCGGCGCCGCCGGGGACCTGGACGGCAAGTTCCTGGCCGCCGCCCGCGCCTTCCGCCGCTGGGCGTTGAAGCACCGGCGCGAGTACGAGCTGCTGTTCGGCGCGCCCGTGCCGGGCGTCGGGCACACCGAGGCGGTCGACCACGCCGAGCAGTGCGCCAAGGAGTTCGGGGGGACGTTCGCCGCCCTGTTCGCGGAGCTGTGGCAGGAGCGCCCCTTCCGCGTCCCGTCCGACGAGGAGATCCGCCCCGACCTGCGCGAGCAGCTGCGCCGCTACGGCGGCGAGATGCTGGGCGACGTCGGCCTGCCGCTCGGCGCCGTCCTGCGGTTCCTGCAGTGCTGGATCCGCCTCCAGGGCGGCGTCAGCCTGGAGGTCTTCGGCCACCTGGACTTCGCCCTGGACGATCCCGAGCCGATGTTCGAGCTGATGCTGGAGGAGATGGCGCTCATCCTCGGCCTGAAGTACAGCCCGCCGTCCGGCCGGTGACGAGGGGAGGCCGGTGACGAGGGGAGAACGCGAGCGGGGCGCGCCCGCAGGCGCGCCCCGCTCGGTGCGGCTCCGGCGCCGGGTGCGGTCGCGCACCTGGCGCGGGCTCAGTAGGAGGGCTCAGTAGGAGGGCAGGCTCGGGTCGATCTGGTTGACCCAGGCCACGATGCCGCCGCCGACGTGCACCGCGTCGGCGAAGCCGGCCTTCTTGACCACGGCCAGCGCCTCGGCGCTGCGCACGCCCGACTTGCAGTGCAGGACGATCTTCTTGTCCTGGGGCAGCTTCTCCAGGGCGTTGCCGTTGAGGAACTCGCCCTTGGGGATCAGCGTGGCGCCCGGGATGGAGACGATCTCGTACTCGTTGGGCTCGCGCACGTCCACCAGGAAGATGTCGTCGCCCCGGTCCAGCATCGCCTTCAGGTCGTGCACCGAGATGGTGGAGTCCTTGACGGCCTCGGCGGCCTCGTCGGACACCGCGCCGCAGAACGCCTGGTAGTCCTCCAGCAGCTCGGTCTGGGTCGGGTTCTTGCCGCACAGCGGGCACTCGGGGTCCTTGCGGACCTTGACCGAGCGGTACGTCATCTCCAGGGCGTCGTAGATCATCAGCCGGCCGACCAGCGGCTCGCCGATGCCCGTGATCAGCTTGATGGCCTCGTTGACCTGGATGGAGCCGATCGAGGCGCACAGCACGCCCAGCACCCCGCCCTCGGCGCAGGAGGGCACCATGCCGGGCGGCGGCGGCTCGGGGTACAGGCACCGGTAGCAGGGGCCGTGCTCGGCCCAGAACACCGCGGCCTGGCCGTCGAACCGGTAGATCGACCCCCACACGTACGGCTTGCCGAGCAGCACCGCCGCGTCGTTGACCATGTAGCGGGTGGCGAAGTTGTCCGTGCCGTCCAGGATCAGGTCGTACCCGGAGAAGATCTCCATGATGTTGTCGCGGTCCAGCGCGGTGTTGTGGACCACGACGTCGATCAGCGGGTTGATCTCGCGCACGGCGGCGGCGGCCGACTCGGCCTTGGGCTTGCCCAGGCTGGACTGCCGGTGGATCACCTGCCGCTGCAGGTTGGACTCGTCGACGACGTCGAAGTCGATGATGCCCAGGGTGCCCACGCCCGCGGCGGCCAGGTACATCAGGGCCGGGGAGCCGAGACCGCCCGCGCCCACGCACAGGACCTTGGCGTTCTTCAGGCGCTTCTGCCCGGCCATCCCCACGTCCGGGATGATCAGGTGTCGCGAGTAACGGTTGACCTCGTCGCGGGTGAGCTCCGCTGCGGGCTCGACCAGAGGTGGCAACGACACGGTGGGTGCTCCTGTGCTGACGCTCGGCTGTACCAGGGGTGGACGGCCGTCCGGGCGCCTCGCCGGGATCGCTGCCGCGACACCCCGCGGGAGCCCGTGCCGGGAACGTCCTCCCACGGCACAACCTTGCCATGCCCGTCCGAATTCCCGTAGCGCGCAGTACCCGGAACAAGCCGGGCCGTCGAAGACGCGGGATCGGCCCGCAGCCGGGTGCCGCGCATTCCTGGCGGTCCCCGGCCCCCGGGCCGGGGACCGCCTGCGCCGTCGGCGCATAGATCGGCGCATGGGGGGCAAAGTCCGCACGTTACGGACATCGGCCTCGAAGGAGGAACCGTGGGTTTCCTCGACAAGATGAAGAACAGGTTCCAGCGGACCAAGGGCCGCGCCAAGGAGGAGACCGGCCACCACACCCGGGACCCGTACCTGGAGTCGGAAGGCAAAAAGGACCGCGTCTCCGGTGACATGAAGCAGGTCGGCGAGAAGGCCAAGGAGGCCGCCAGGGAAGCCCGCCGCATGATGGGGCGGTGACGCCGCCGAGTAAAAAATCCGCTCCGCTCGTCGCGCGGCGCGAAGGCCGCGCGATCAGGCGTGCATCGCACGCGAAAGCCTTGTAGTGGGGGAGAAAGGGCCTCTCGGGTGAGAGGCCCTTTTCCCTGCTCACGGTCGTGCGTCAGGGCGCGGCCCCGGTAACGTCCGGGCAGAGCGCGGCAAAGCAGGGTTAATCTGTGCGTTTGTGGCGTTCCTGCCTCCCGTTGACCGGCCGCCCGCCCAGCCGAGCCCGCCGGCGGCCGCGCAGAGTGAAGCACCGGGGCGGCCGACGGTACTGGGCCTGCACGGCCGCCAATGGATGGTCGTCGCCGTGGTCGTGGCCGGCTGCTATCTGGCGGCGACCGCCGTCGCGCTCGTCGGCGCCTGGACCACGCTGAACCGCCCGCCGACCAACGCCGAGCTGCAGCGCGCGGCCGGCGCCGAGGTCGCCCGCCGGTGGCAGGCGTGGCCCGCGCAGCGGATCTTCCCCGAGCGGCTGCCGTACCGCGTGCGCGCCGGACGCAGCGAGTTCGCGTCCCGGCAGGGCATCTCCTCGGCGACCGAGTGCGACACGGCGGTGGACGAGGAGATCGCCGCGGTCCTGCGCCGCCACGGCTGCCGGGCCGTGCTGCGCGCCACCTACGCCGACCAGCTCGAGGGCGTGGTGGTGACGGTCGGCGTGGTCGCCTTCGACGACGCCTGGCGCGCCGACCGGGCGCTGCGCGAGCTGCCCGCGCCGCTGCCGGACCGTTCCCGCGGAGTGCGGCCGGCGCTGCGCGCCGCCGCGTTCCCCGGCACGGCCGCCGCCCGGTTCACCGACGGCGCCCGCCAGGACCGCAGCAGCGACCGCGGCGGCCCCTACGTCGTGCTCACCACGTCCGGGCACGCCGACGGCCGCCCCGCGGCCGCGGTCGCCAAGGACCGTCCCGGCGCGCCGTTCGCGCTCGCCCCCCAGCTCGGCCGCCACATCGCCAAGGCACTGTCCACCCAGGCCCTGCCCGACTGCTCGTCGCGCGAGTGGCGGTGCTGAGGCCGCCGACGGGACCCCTGCACCGATGACGTTCTTTCGGCGAACCGCGGCCGCCGTGCTCGCCGCGGCGGTGGGCGCGGGCCCGGCGCTGGCGCCGGGCGTCGCGCACGCGGACGAGATCCGCGACCGGCAGCGGCCGGTGATCGAGACGCTGGGGCTGGAGGAGGCCTGGAAGGTGACGCGCGGCCGCGGGGTGACCGTCGCCGTCGTCGACTCGGGCGTGGACCCGAACCAGCAGGACCTCGCCGGGGCGGTCGTCACCGGCCCCAACATGCTGGCCGAGGTGGACCGCGGCGCCCGGCCCGCCCGGCTGCACGGCACCGGCATGGCCTCGCTGATCGCCGGGCGCGGGCACGGCCCGGGCCGCCGGCACGGCGTGATCGGCGTCGCGCCCGAGGCGCGCATCCTGGCGATCCGCGCGATCGGCGAGCGGGAGGACCCCAGCTACGCCCGCTACCGCGCGTCGGAGGAGGCCGAGGACGCGGTGGCGCGCGCCGTCCGCTACGCCGCCGACCACGGCGCCGACGTGATCAACCTGTCGCTCGGCAAGCGGGACGAGAACCCGGCGGAGCGGGAGGCCATCGGGTACGCCATCGCCAAGGGCGTCGTGGTGGTGTCGGCCGTCGGCAACGACGGGGACAAGAAGCGGCTGCTGGACCGGGACGGATTCGCCCCGTACTCCTACCCGGCCGCCTACCCCGGCGTCATCGCGGTGGCCGCGACCAAGCCGGGCCACCGGCGCGCCGCGTTCTCCAACCGCAACTACTCGGTGCTGCTGTCGGCGCCGGGCACGGGCGTGCCCGTGGCGGCGCCGGGCGGCGACTACTACGTCACCGACGGCACCAGCGACTCCAGCGCGCTGGTCGCGGGCGTCGCGGCCCTGGTGCGCAGCCGCCATCCCCGGCTGCCCCCGGCGCTGGTCACGCAGGCGCTGCTGAACAGCACCCGCTACGGCCCGCCCGCCACCTACGACCCCGAGGTGGGGTTCGGCGAGGTCCACGCGGCCCGCGCGGTGCGCGCCGCGGACGCGCTGGTGGCGCCGCGCCGCACGGTCGGCCAGCCGCCGTGGCAGCGGTTCGGCGGCGACGAGCCCGGCCCGGTGGCGGTGATCGACCGCCCCGCCTGGGTGCGTCCGCTCATCCTGGTCATCGCGGTGCTGGGCGTGGCCGGCGCGGTGATCGCGGTCGGGATCGCGGTGGCCCTGGCCCGCCGCCATCCCAGGCAGCAGCGACCCGGCCCTCAGGCCACGTCGTCCGAAGGCTGGGAGACGTCGTCCGGAGGCTGGGAGACGTCGTCCGAAGGCTGGGAGAGCTGAGACGACCGTGCCCGAGGCGTCGGCGCACGAACGACGGACGCAGTGCACACTTGGCTGTGTCCGACCCCAGGAAGGACGGAGTCGCCCTTGACCTCCTCTGAGACGTCCGACGCGGCGCCCGACCCGCTGGACGACTACGCCGAGGCGGTGCTGGACGTGGTGGAGCGCATACCGCCCGGCCGAGTCCTGGCGTACGGGGACGTCGCCGAAATGCTGGGCGCGGGCGGTCCCCGGCAGGTCGGCCGCGTCATGGCCCTGTACGGAGGCGCCGTGCCCTGGTGGCGGGTGATCCGCGCCGACGGCAGCCCGCCGCCCGGCCACGAGGTGCGCGCGCTGGAGGAGTACCGCGTCGAAGGCACGCCGCTGCGCCCGGACGGCCGCCGGGTCGACATGCGCCGGGCCCGCTGGGACGGACGCGGGCACTCCGGCGCGCGGGACTGACATGGGGACCGAACGCCCGGAAGCGCCGCCCTGACACGTCCGTAACACGGACGTGCCCATTTTGGGGCGTTGTCGCGAAACGTCCGGTTCGTAGCATGTGCGGTGTGAGGGTCGCCGAGCTGCTCGAGGATCCGGAACTGCGGCTGCGCCCGCTGGCCTGCCTTGACCGGCTGGACCGCCCCGTGCGGCAGGTCTTCGTGACCGACCTGCCCGACCCCAGCCGCTACCTGGACGGCGGCGAGCTCGTCCTCACCGGGCTGATGTGGCGGCGCGGCCCCTACGACTCGGCGCCCTTCGTGGCCGCGCTGGCCGCCAAGCAGGTCGCCGCGCTGGGCGCGGGCGAGGCCGTCCTCCCCGTCCCCGACGACCTGGTGGCCGCCTGCGACCGCTACGGCCTGCCGCTGGTGGCCGTGCCCCGCGAGACGCCCCTGTCGCGGCTGATGGCGATCGTCGTGCGGCGCCTGGACGCCGAAGCGGGCGCCCTCGGGGACGCCCCCGCCACGCACGCCGCCCTGCTGGAGCGGCTGCCCGCCGACGCCCGCCGCGAGTTCCGCCGCCGCGTGCTCGGCGAGCTGATCCGCTACGACCGCCGCCACGGCAGCGAGCTGCTCGCCACGCTCGAGGCGTTCCTCGCCTGCTCGGGGTCGTGGACGGTCTGCGCGCGCCGCCTGAACCTGCACGTCAACACGCTGCGCTACCGCATCGGCCGCATCGAGGAGCTCACCGGCCGCGACCTGTCGTCCCTGGACGACCGCGTCGATCTGCTGCTGGCCCTGCGCGCCGAGTGACCATCGGGTCGCGGATCCCGGCGTTTCACCCGTTTCACACCGGACACGCAACCGTTCGAACGGCGATTCTGGTCAGACCCGCCCCGATGATCTGCTGGAATCGTCTGTTGTGCCGTCAGCGTCCTACCGCCTCGTCCGGCGCGCCAGTCCCACGCGCGCCGTCCCGCCCGTGCTCGACGAGCGGCAGCGCCGGGTGGTCGAGCACGCGGGCGGGCCGCTGCTGGTGCTGGCCGGTCCGGGCACCGGCAAGACGACCACCCTCGTGGAGGCGGTCGTCGACCGCATCGAGAACCGCGGCGTCGACCCCGAGCGGGTGCTGGTGCTCACGTTCAGCCGCAAGGCCGCCGAGGAGCTGCGCGAGCGCATCGCCGGACGGCTGCACCGCACCACGCGCACGCCGCTGGCGCTGACCTTCCACAGCTACGCCTACGCGCTGCTGCGCCGCGACGCCGTCGCGAACGACGAGCCGGCGCCGCGCCTGCTGTCGGGACCCGAGCAGCTGCTGGAGGTGCGGCGGCTGCTGGAGGGCGAGCTGGCGGACGGCGCGCGCGACTGGCCGGAGCGGCTGCGCCCCGCGCTGGCCACCCGCGGGTTCGCCGAGGAGCTGCGCGACTTCTGCCTGCGCGCCGCCGAACGCGGCTACGGCCCCGAGGACCTGATCGCGCTCGGCCGGACCCGGGGGCGCGACGACTGGACGGCGATCGGCCGGTTCATGCGGCGCTACGCCGACCGGTTCGCCGTCGACCCGGTGCCGACCTACGACTACGCCGAGCTGATCCAGGTCGCGGCGGCGCTGCTGGCCGACGAGGACGTGCGCGTCCGCGAGCGCGACGCCTACGACGCGGTGTTCGTCGACGAGTACCAGGACACCGACCCCGCCCAGGAGCACCTGCTGCGGCAGCTCGCCGGGGACGGGCGCGACCTGGTCGTCGTGGGCGACCCCGACCAGTCCATCTACGGGTTCCGCGGCGCGGACGTGCGCAACATCCTGCAGTTCCCGACCCGGTTCCCCACGGTCACCGGCGAGCCGGCCCCGGTCGTCGCGCTGCGCCGCTGCCGCCGCATGGGCCCGGAGATCCTGGCCGCGTCGCGCCGGATCGCGCGGCGCCTGCCCGCCGGTCCGCTGGCCGCCGAGCACCGCGACCTGGTGCCCGCGCAGGACGCCCGGGGCGACGACGGACCGGCCGACGAGGTGCGCGTCGTCATCGCCGACAGCGAGAGCCAGGAGGCGGCCCTGGTCGCCGACGAGCTGCGCCGCGCCCACCTGCTCGACGGGGTGCCGTGGTCGCGGATGGCGGTGCTGGTGCGCAGCGCCGTCCGCCAGGTGCCGGTGCTGCGGCGCGCGCTCGCCCAGGCCGGGGTGCCGGTCGTGGTGGCGGGCGACGAGGTGCCGCTGATCGCCGAGCCCGCCGTCCGGCCGATCCTGCTGCTGCTGCGCGCCGCCCTCAAGCGCGGGTTCCTGGACGAGCTCGTCGTCGAGGAGCTGCTCACCGGCCCCCTGGGACGCGCCGACGCCCTCGCCCTGCGCCGCCTCAAGCGCGCGCTGCGCGACCTGGAGGACCTGTCGGGCGGGCAGCGTCCGCTGAACGAGCTGCTGGTCGCGGCCGTGACCGACCCGCGCGAGCTGATCCCCGTCCACGAGAAGGTGCGCGCCCCGGCCGAACGCGTCGCGCACCTGATCCGGGTGGCCCGCGACACCGCCCGCGAGGGCGGCAGCGCCGAGGACGTGCTGTGGGCGGTGTGGCGGGAGAGCGGCCTGGCCGACGAGCTGCTGGAGCAGAGCGCCAAGGGCGGCCCCAAGGGCGCGGCCGCCGACCGCGACCTGGACGCCGTCGTCGCGCTGTTCGACCACGCCGCCCGGTTCGTCGACCGCATGCCGCAGGCCGGTCCGGAGCTGTTCGTCGACTCGATCGCGTCCCAGGAGATCGCCGGGGACACGCTCGCCGAGCAGGCCCCGCACGGCGAGGCGGTGCGGGTGCTGACCGCGCACCGCTCCAAGGGCCTGGAGTGGGACGTGGTCGTCGTCGCCGGGGTGCAGGAGGGCGTGTGGCCGGACCTGCGCCTGCGCGGCTCCCTGCTGGGCGTGGAGGAGCTGGTCGAGCAGGCCGCGGGCGGCGAGGTGCCCGGCGAGCAGGCCGCGGGCGCGTCCATGGCCGCCAAGATGCTGGACGAGGAGCGCCGCCTGTTCTACGTCGCGGTCACCCGGGCCCGCCGCCGCCTCGTCGTCACGGCGGTCGGCGGCGACGACACCGAGGAGCGCCCGTCGCGGTTCCTCAACGAGCTGTCGCCGGGCGCCGCCGAGCAGGCCCAGCTCGACGAGAAGACCCGCTGGCTGTCGCTGCCCGCGCTGGTCGCCGACCTGCGCTCGGTGGTGACCGACCCGACCCGCCCCCTCCCGCTGCGCCGCGCCGCCGCCGCGCACCTGGCCCGGCTGGCGCGCGCCGGGGTGCGCGGGGCCCGCCCCGACCAGTGGTACGCGATCACCGCGCTGTCCGACCCGGGGCCGGCGTTCGGCGACGACGAGCAGATCACCGTGTCGCCGTCGCAGGTGGAGACGTTCACCACCTGCGGCCTGCGCTGGCTGCTGGCCTCGGCGGTGGGCGCCCAGGAGGGCGGGCCCGGCGAGTTCAGCACCATGGGCAAGGTCATCCACGCGGTCGCCGAGATGGCCGGGGCCGACGACGGGATCACCGAGGTCGACGTCGCCAAGCGGCTCGACGAGATCTGGAACGAGCTGGACTTCCGCAGCGCCTGGTACTCCGACAAGCAGCGCGCGCAGGCCGCCGCCATGGTCGACAAGTTCCTGGCCTGGCACCGGGAGAACCCCAACGAGGTCGTCGCGCTGGAGGAGTCGTTCAAGGTCGACCTGGGCCGCGTGGTCATCAAGGGCCGCGTCGACCGGGCCGAGCGGGACGCCCAGGGCCGGGCCGTGATCATCGACATCAAGACCTCGTCCACCGCCGTCCCCAAGGAGGAGCTGGCGCGGCACCCGCAGCTCGGCGTCTACCAATACGCGGTGATGCTCGGCGCGTTCGAGCGGCACGGCCTGATCGAGCCGGGCGGCGCCAAGCTCGTCCAGGTCGGCAAGGCCGCCTTCGCCGCCCGCGCGCGCGAGCAGACGCAGCCCCCGCCCACCGAGGACCCCGAGCCCGACTGGCCGAAGAAGCTGGTCGACCTGGTCGCCGCCGGGATGGCCAGCGACGTGTTCCAGGCCCGCGCCAACGACAAGTGTCGGACCTGCCCGGTACGGTCCTGCTGCCCGGTGCACGAGGAGGGCGGGCAGGTGGGGCCGTGACGATCGGCTACGCGACCGGCCGTGGGGGGTGCCGTTGATCACACCTGGCGAGCTCGCCCGGCTGCTGGAGATCCCGGAGCCGACCGACGAGCAGGCCCGGGTGATCGAGGCGCCGCTGGCGCCGATGGCGGTGATCGCCGGCGCCGGGTCGGGCAAGAGCGAGACCATGGCGGCCCGGGTGGTGTGGCTGGTCGCCAACGGGTTCGTCCGGCCCGAGCGGGTGCTGGGGCTGACGTTCACCCGCAAGGCCGCCGCCGAGCTGGCCGCCCGCGTCCGCAAACGGCTCGACCGGCTGCGCGAGGCGCTGCCCGCGAGCGAGCTGGCCCGCCTCGGCGGCGAGGCGGTGTTCGACGGCGAGCCGACGGTCGCCACCTACCACTCCTACGCCGCGCGGCTGTTCGGCGACCACGCGCTGCGCGAGGCCCTCGAGCCCGCCATGCGGCTGATCTCGCCCGCGGTGGCCTGGCAGATCTGCTCGCGCGTCGTCGACGCCTACGACGGCCCCATGGACAAGATCGAATGGTCGCCGGACACCGTGACCAAGGCCGTCATGGACCTGGCCGGCGACCTGGCCGAGCACCTGCGCACCCCCGACGACGTGCGCAAGGTCGGGGCCTGGCTGGAGGAGCGCTTCGCGGCGCTGCGCAAGCCGCTCAAGGCGCAGCGCGACATCCTCGCCAAGCAGGCCGTGCGCGAGCAGCTGCTGCCGCTGGTCGAGGCGTACGCGCGGGCCAAGGCCGACCGCGAGGTCATCGACCACGGCGACCAGATGGCGCTGGCCGCCCGCATCGCCCACAAGCACCCCGAGGTCGGGATGATCGAACGGTCCCGCTTCGCGGTCGTGCTGCTGGACGAGTACCAGGACACCAGCCACGCCCAGCTCGTCCTGCTCCGCTCCCTGTTCGGCGGCGGGCATCCGGTCACCGCCGTGGGCGACCCGTGCCAGTCGATCTACGGGTGGCGCGGCGCGTCCGCGGGCAACCTGCTGCGGTTCGCGCACGACTTCCCGCTGCGCCCCGCGCGGCGGCCGGGGGAGCGGCCCGTGCCCGCGCCGGTCGTGCAGCTCAGCCGCAGCTTCCGCAACGGCGAGCGCATCCTGGAGGCGGCGGCGCGCGTGCAGGACGAGCTGCGCGCCGAGACGTCGGCGGTGCCGCGGCTGGTGCCGGGGCCGGGGCGGGAGAAGCGCGGCCGCGTCGAGTGCGCGCTGTTCGAGACGGTGGAGGAGGAGGCCGAGCGGATCGCCGCCCGCGTGGCCCGGCTCCTCGCCGGCGATCCGGCGATCGCGCCGGACGGCGGGGCCTGGGACGGCGACGAGCCGCTGCGCTGCTCCGACATCGCCGTGCTGGCCCGCAAGCGCTCCCAGTTCCCGCTGATCCGCAAGGCGCTGGAGAGCCGGGGCATCCCGGTGGAGGTCGTCGGTCTGGGCGGCCTGCTCACCGTCCCGGAGGTGCAGGACGTGGTGGCGACGCTGCGCGTCATGCACGACCCCACGGCGGGAGCGTCCCTGGCCCGGCTCCTCACCGGCCCGCGGTGGCGGCTCGGCCCCCGCGACCTGGTCGCGCTCGGCCGCCGCGCCCGCGCCTTGGCCCAGGAGGCGGCGAGGGACGTCACCCCGCCCGCCGGCGCCGCGCCCCCCGGTGACGGCGCGTCCCCCGATGAGGCGGCGTCCGCCGCCGACGGGGCCGGCGGGCAGGGCGCCGCCCCTCCCGACGACGATCCGCTCCGGCAGCTGGTCAGCGAGCTCAACCAGGAGACCGGCGGCCTGGTCGACGCGCTGGACGACCTCGGCCCGCCCGAGCAGTACTCGCCGGAGGGCTACGCGCGGCTGCGGCGCCTGCGCGACGAGCTGCGGGCCCTGCGCCGCCAGGTCGGCCTGCCGCTGCCCGACCTGGTCACCGAGGTGGAGCGGGTCCTCGGCCTGGACATCGAGGTCGCCGCCCGCGCCGGCCTGGACCCGGTCACCGCCCGCGCCGATCTGGACGCCTTCATCGACGCCGCCGCCGAGTTCGCCGGGGACGCCGAGGACCCCACGCTCGGCGCGTTCCTGGCCTACCTGCAGGCCGCCGAGACCGAGGAGTTCGGCCTGGAGGCGGGCCGCGTCGGCGAGAGCGACAGCGTCAAGCTGCTCACCGTGCACGCGTCCAAGGGCCTGGAATGGCCGGTGGTGATCGTCCCCGGCCTGTCCTACGCGCCGCGCAAGGGCGGCGGGCCCGCCAAGGGCTCGGTCTTCCCGTCCCCGCCGCAGAACGCCACCCGATGGACCGCCAACCCGCGCGTCCTGCCGTTCCCGCTGCGCGGCGACCGCGCCGACCTGCCCGAGCTGCGCGGCCTGGAGAAGGACGACCTGGAGGCGTTCGACCGGGCGTGCGCCGAACGCGAGCTGCGGGAGGAGCGGCGGCTCGCCTACGTCGCGGTCACCCGCGCGTCCCACCTGCTCATCGCCACCGGCTACTGGTGGGGGTCGTCCGGTCGTCCCCTCGGCCCGTCCCCGTTCCTGGAGGAGATCCGCGAGGTGTGCGTGGCGGGCGCGGGCACGGTCGCCGTCTGGACGCCGCCGCCCGAGGAGGACGCCGCCAACCCGCTGCTGGAGCGCCGCGAGGAGGCGCCCTGGCCGCTCTCGCCCGCCGAGCAGGCCGCCCGGGGCGACGCGTCCGCCCGGGAACGCTACGAGGCGATCGTCGCGGGCGCCCGCATGGTGGAGGACGCCATGACCGGCCGCACCCTGCACTGGGCCGGGAACGAGGGCCTCACCCCCGCCGACCGGCACCGCATGACCGCCTGGGCGCGCGACGTGGAGCTGCTGCTCGCCGAACGCGACCGCGGCCGCGGCGGCGACGGCCTGCAGGTCGAGCTGCCCGCGCACCTGTCGGTGTCGGCGCTGGTCTCCCTGGCCCGCGACCCGGAGGCGCTCGCCCGCCAGATCCGCCGCCCCATGCCGCGCCCGCCCGCCCCGTACGCGCGCCGCGGCACCGCCTTCCACGCCTGGCTGGAGAGCCGCTGGGGCCAGCAGCGGCTCATCGACCCCGACGAGCTGCCCGGCGCCGCCGACGAGGGCGCCGCCGACGACGCGTTCCTGGACCGGCTGCGCGAGCGGTTCGAGGAGTCGCCCTGGGCCGCCCGCCAGCCGGTGGACATCGAGGTGCCGTTCGAGACCGTCATCGGCGACCGGCTGGTGCGGGGGCGCATGGACGCGGTGTTCCGCTCCGCCGACGGCGGCTACGAGGTCGTCGACTGGAAGACCGGCCGCCCCCCGTCCGGCGCGGACGCCGAGGCCGCCGCGGTGCAGCTGGCCGCCTACCGCCTGGCCTGGGCCGAGCTCGCGGGCGTCCCGGTCGAGCGGGTCAGCGCGGCCTTCCACTACGTGCCCGACAACCTCACCGTCCGCCCGGCCGACCTGCTCGACGCCGCCGGCCTGGCCGCCCTCCTGGAGAAGATCCCGGTCGCCGCCGCGCCGCGGTGATCCCGCTCTGGTCACCGAGCGTGATTTCAGGGATGATCCGGACAAACAGCGTCCAGGACGGATATGTCCCGCAGAACGGGTATTACATGCTGTGCACGCCCGTGACCCGCAGTGGCGGGCCCGGGGCGCGCCTCGCAACGGGCGCCCGGCGGCGCGGCAGGAGCAGGTGACGAGCGGAGGCAGAGGTTTGGCGACGACGCACGGCGAGACGGTGGTCCGGGAGTTCACCAAGCAGGCGGCCGCGTTCGGCGACGTCCGCCTGAACGAGGCCCTGACGCGCCATCTGGCGCGCCTGACCGACTTCATGGAACCCGAACTGGACCTGGAGGACGTGGTCCTGGAGGTCGCCGCGGGCACCGGCCTGGTGGCGCGCGCGATCGCCCGCCGCGTCCGGCACGTGACCGCCCTGGACCTCACGCCCGCCATGCTGGAACAGGGCAAGCGCGAGGCCGACCGCGAGGGCGTCACCAACGTGACCTTCGCCCGGGGCGACGCCGCCGACCTGCCCTACCTGTCCCGGTCGTTCACGGTCGTCCTCTGCCGCTTCGCGCTGCACCAGGTCGCCGATCCCGGGGCCGTGGTGCGCGAGATGGTCCGGGTGAGCCGTCCGGGCGGGGCGCTGTTCGTCCACGACATCATCCGGCCGGACGACGCGGCCGCCGCCGACCCCGACCGCTTCGAGCGGCTGCGCGACCCGTCCCACAACGCCCTGCTCACCCGGGCGCGCGTCATCGAGCTTCTGGAGGCGGCGGGCGCCGAGGTCAAGCGGACCGAGACCTTCGACCACGTCCGGCCGCTCGAGCCCTGGCTGCGGCTGTCGCAGACGCCGGAGGACATCGCCATCGGCATCCGCAAGGAGCTGGAGGCCGAGCTGGCGGGCGGTCCCCCGACCGGCATGCGGCCCCGCATGGTCGACGGGGAGCTGTGCTTCACCCACACCAACCTGCTCGTGCACGCCTGCGCACCCTGAGGCCGGGGATTTTCGAGCAAACGTTCGACGGCTGTGACTTCTGTGGTCTATGTTGTCGAACATGAGTTCTACCAGTGCTCTGGCCTCTTCCCCCGCACGGCGTCCGGAGCGCGAGCCCGCCGCGTTGGCCATGCGCATCGGTGTGGCGGCCGCCGAGGCCGCCCTGGCGACCTTCGCCCGGCACATCGACCTCGACGACCTCGCCGAGGGCGACGTCGACTTCGAAGGCGCCATCAGCCCGGCCGAATGGCCCGTGTTCTCCCTGGTCATCGACACCCTGGCGGAGGCGCACGCGGGCGACGGCCGCAGCCTGGACGAACGCCGCGCCGAGGCCCTCAACGACCTGGCCCGCATCTGCATGGCCGCCAAGGAGCGCGCCGGCGCCGCCTGACGCCCGCGCTCTTTTCGGCCGCGTCGGCGGTCAGGGGAGGTCAGGGCAGAGCGCCCGCCTTCACCTTTCCGCTGCTCGTCCGCGGCAGCTTGTCGACGAAGTGCACGTCGCGGGGCACCTTGTAGCGGGCGAGGTGCTCCTTGACGTAGCGCTTGACGTCCTCTTCGTCGATCGACGCGCCCGGCTTGCGCACCACGTAGGCGGCCAGCCGCTGCCCGAAGTCGGCGTCCTCCACACCGACGACCGCGACCTCGGCCACGTCGGGGTGATCGCCGAGCAGGTTCTCCACCTCCCCGGGGAAGACGTTCTCCCCGCCCGACACGATCATGTCGTCGGCGCGGCCGTCGACGAACAGCCGCCCCGCGTCGTCGAAGTGCCCCAGGTCGCCGCTGCCCGCCAGGCCGTGGTGCACCCGCTTGCCCCCGCCGCCCGTGTACCCGGCGAACCGCAGCCCGCCGCCGGTGTAGATCTCCCCGATCTCCCCGGCGGGCAGCTCGCGCCCGTCCTCGTCCAAGATCTTGACGGTGAGCCGGAAGGTCGGCCTGCCCACCGTGCCGGGCGCCTCCCGCAGATCCCGCGGGGTCGCGATCGTCGCCCACCCCGTCTCGGTGGCCCCGTACACGTTGTGCAGGATGTCCCCGAAGACGTCCATGAACGTCTCCGACAGGTGCGGATGCAGCGCCGACCCTCCGGACACCACCACCCGCAGCGAATCCGGCAGCGGCCGGCTGCCGGCGGCGTCCAGGATCCGCCGCAGCATGATCGGAACCGCGACCAGCGCCTCCACCCGGTGGGCGTCGATGGCGTCCAGCGCCTTCCCGGCGTCGAAACGGCGCAGCAGCACCAGCGGCATGCCCAAGCCCAGAGCGACCAGGGAGTACGCGAACCCGAGCACGTGGAACAGCGGCGGCGCGACCAGGATCGGAGCCCCCGACCGCATCGGGACCCGCATCAGGTGGCTCAGCGCCACCGGGACCAGCGCGGCGACGGAGACGTCATGCCGGGCGCCCTTGGGCGTGCCGGTGGTACCGGACGTCAGCACGATGACACGGCTGGTCCGCTCCGGCGTGAACGCGTTGGGCTCCGTGTCCGCCAGCTCTTCGATCGTCGGCACGAGCGGGTCGCCGGCATGGTCGGTCCACGTGTGCACCCGCCGACCGCGGAAGGATGACTGCTCGACCACCTCGTCGAACTCCTGGTCGTGCAGCAGCAGCCCGACGCCCTCCCGCTCGGTGACGTCCCCGAGTTGGGCCGCGGAGAAGTCCGTGTTGAACAGCACCACGTCACGGCCCAGCCGCGAGGCCGCGAGCATCGCTATGACGAAGCCGCGATGGTTGCGGCACAGCACGCCGATCCGCGTGTCCGCTTCGTCTCCAGCGACCGCCGCCACGGCGGTCGGGCCGATGCGCTCGCGCAGCGCGGTGGCGACCGCCGCCGCTTGCCGCTCCAATTCCGCATACGTCAGGGCGCCGTGCTCGTCGTACAGCGCCGTCCGGTCGGGGAACCGCAGCGCCGCCATCGCCCCGAGCGTCGCCGGCGTCGGCCCATACCGTGCGTACGCGAACACCAGCCGCACCGCCCGGTCGGGCCGGATGGGGTGCAGCAGCCCGACGTCCCGCACCGCCTGCACCGCCCGCGCGCCAAGCCCTGCCGCCGTCCGCACCCGGTCGAGCACCACAGCCGCTCTCCTCCTGACACCCCGGCGGTCCGCGCCACCGGGCCCGCACGTGACCGCTCAGTGACATACCCACCAATGGACGAATATGTGGGCCAAGCCGCATGCAGCCGTTCGACTGGGCATGCCTATGACATTCGGCACGATCTTTCGCGACTGCGAGCATGGTCAGCGCTCGGCAAAGCCCCGGTGAGAAGTCATGCCGACGGCTCGCGCGGTCATCGCGGGGTTTGCGCCATACAGACCGCCGTCAAGGCCGCGGCAGAGCGGCCGGATGCTGCGCCGCGGTCGGAACCGAGGCCGACGTTGCGCGCGCTCGGACCACGGACATCTCGTGGTCCGTGTGCGGCGGTGGCCCTCGAGGCCACGGTTGAACCGCGACGCTCCAGCGAGCGGCGGGTCGCGGACTGGGCGGTGTCCTGCGCGGCATTGGTCGCGCGAATGGGCGGGGACGGCGATCGCCGACCTAACTGAAGATCCGGGGTGCGTCAGTCGTCGATGTAGTGGAAGTCGGGTTTCGGGTGCATGAGGAAATCGTGGTGGGAGATGTTCCACGCGTACGCGCCGGCCATGGCGAATGCCACCACGTCCCCTGGCTCCAATGGCGGGACGGGCACGTCTCGCGCGAAAACGTCCTTCGGCGTGCACAGCTGGCCCACCAGCGTCGCCCGCTGCGTCGGGTCCGCGGCGGCCCCGGTGGCGGACAGCGCGACGAACGGCTGGTCGTGGCCCTTGGTGACGGGTGTCCGCAGGTGATGCGTGCCGCCGCGCAGGACGACGTACGTATCGCCTCTCGTGTTCTTCACGTCCAGCACGTCGGTGACGTACCAGCCGTGGTAGGCGGTGACGGCGCGGCCCGGTTCGATGCGCAGCCGGACACCGGGCGGAGTCAAGGACGCCAGGCCCTCGGCATAGGAGCGCCAGTCGAAGAGCGTGTCGGGGGCGGTGTAGTCCACGGCCATGCCGCCTCCGACGTTGACCTCGGGTTCGGTGATACCGCATCTGTCGCGCAGCCAGGGGAGCGCCCAGTCCAGGATGCGTGACGCCAGATCGAGCATGGCGGGGGCGTGCAGCCCGGAGGCCAGATGCGCGTGGATTCCGTGCAGCCGCAGCCAGGGCCGCTCGGAGACCAGTTTGGCGCACGTCTCCAAGGCGTCCTCGTCCATGCCGAAGGGCCCGCTCATCGATAGGGCGGCGCCGGACGTCGCGAACGGCAGGTTGGCGCGCAGCAGGATGCCGGCCGGCCGGTCCAAGGCGGCGATGCGGTGCAGTTCGTGAGGGCTCTCCACGTGGATGCGGTCGACGTTCAGGTCGAGCGCCAAGCGCAGCTCCTGGTCCGTCTTGCCGGGGCCGCCGAACGCCAGCCGCGCGTGCGGCAGCGTCCGCCGCACGTGGACGAGCTCGCCCCCCGACGAGATCTCGATGCCGTCCACGAACGGGTCCAGGACGCGCAGGATGGGCGCGTCCGCGTTGGCCTTGGCCGCGTAGTAGAGCTCCGGCCCTCCGGCCGCCGACGGCGCTCTCAGGGCGTTCCGGATGGCTTCGGCGTGCGCGCGCAGCCCGGGCAGGTCGTAGACGTAGGCGGGAAGGCGACCGAGACGGCGGACGTACGACAGCACGTGCGGCGGCATCTTCATCCGGCGGTCCTTTCGAGCTTCCATGAGCGGGATGTCAGCACGTCTGGCCATCCCGCTCATGGCCCGAGAGGCGCCGGTGGGGCCAGGGGGTTGGGGGCCGTTACGTATCCGGCGCCTCGATCAGCGATACGCGCCCAGCGGGCCCGCAGGTTCGCCTTGGCGGGGAGCGGGACGCCCGCGAGCAGCGCTCTCAGCTCGGGCCGGTGCGCGATGTCGAGGGCGGACAGGACCGCGCGTGCGGTCGTCCACAGCTCGGCGTCCAGGTCGGGATGCAGGTCGGCGACGGCGGCGGCCGTCTCGGCCAGGTGGTTGACGAAGAGGCAGTAGACGACGCGGTTCCAGCCGCGTCCGGGGTCGTAGATGAGGGATTGGCGGACGCGCGGCGGCAGATCCGCCAGTTCGTCGGCGAGGGCCCGTCCCGCCACCAGCTTGGTGCCCTCCAGGTCGCGGAACACCGCGCGCAGGGGCATGCCGTCGTCGTCGACGGCGATGAGCACGTTCTGCAGGTGGGGTTCCAGGACGACGCCGTGTTCCACGTAGGCGTGCAGTACGGGAGGCGCCACCCGTTGCACGTAGGCCCGCCACCAGGCGAGGGCGCCGTCGGGGGTGGCCATCGCGGGGAGCCCGGGCAGCAGCGTTCCGTACGGGTCGGCCAGCGCCCCTGCCAGCAGCGGGGTGCCGGGCAGGTCGCGTATGCCCCGACGGAGGATGACGCCCAGCCCCTCGTAGAGGGCGCGGTCGGCCAGCGCCGCGGTGCGGTAGGCGGGCTCGGCGAGCAGGACGCAGTCGTCGAACCGGGCGCCGAGCGTCGTGAAGACGGGGCGGAGCAGGCGGTCCAGGACGACGGCGCCGGCCAGTTCGTACCAGGAGTTCTTGCGGACGCAGTTGGTGATGCGCACGTCCAGGCTGAATTTGCAGAACAGGTCGGCGTCCGGGACGTACACGGTGCGGACGGAGGACGTCGGTGCGGCCTCAGGCCCGCAGGGGCCGAGGTCGTGGACGAGGCCCTCGGAGAGGGCGCGGCGGAGCAGGGGGCGGTCGGCGAGCAGAGACAGCTGCCAAGGGTGCGCCGGGAGCGCCCGGTAACCGGGGGGAACAGCCGGGCCGAGGGCCTCGAGTGCGGAGAAGGCGTCCGTGTCTCCTTCTTCGGCGACGAGTTCCTGCCTGACGGCGAGCCAGTGGGGCCGGAAGCGGGCGCGCGCCTCGGGGGCGTACGGGAGCCATTGCTCAGGCGCCCCCTGGCGGGCCTTGGGGGAGGGATGGAAGCGATGCCCCGCGATGAGGGATTGCTCGGACTCCACATACCGGTGGACGGCGGGTGAGGGGAGTGCACCGGAGGGGGAGTCGCCTCGCGCCCGCAGGATCGCGGTCAGGGCGGCGTGGCTGTCGGCGACCTGGGCGGCGAATTCGGGGTTGGCTTCACCGGTGGCGAGTTCCAGTTCACCGGCGACGAGGTCGCTGAGCCGGTCCCAGGGGGCGGCGAGCCATTCGTCGTCGCGCCGCTCCTCGTACGGGGGGACGAGGCGGTATGAGGGGCCGGCCGAGGGGCGCGCGAGGCGCGCGCGCAGGACGACCCCGACGCGGGGAAGCCGGACGACGAGATGCGCGTCGTCCTGCCACACCTGCTGCTCGGGTGCGCAGACCTCGCGCACCAGGCAGTTGAGCAGGGCGGTCGCCGTGACGTCGTCGGCGGTGAACGTCGTCGTTCGCGTCAAGAGCACGGTTCGATGTCCCGGAGGTAGTTGGGCCCGGGCGGGCCGTAGTGCTTGTTGATATCGGCGGCCCCTGTACGGGCCTTGTCCACGAGCGTCCCCGCGGTGACCATCGCCTTGGTGGGCAGCCGGTCGGCGTCCAGCGTGCGGGAGCGCAGGAACGCGTCCTCCGGGCCCAGCGCGGCGTCCAAGCGGTCCCGGATCATCGCCAGGCCCGTCCGCAGCGGCAGCAGTCCCCGTTCGGCCAGTCCGAAGGCGAGGGCCGCGGCGCACAGGTGCAGGGTGATCGTGACGAAGACGCGCGCCAACGCCTCGGGGTCGCGCGTGGTCATCCGCGGGTCGGCGAACCCGGCGGCCGCGTCGGCGGCAGGGCCGAGGGCGCCCGCGAGCCGGTCGGGGTCGATGAGCGTCCCGTCGTTGTCCTTGAGCAGCAGGGACGGTGTCTCGTCGCCGGTGAGGACCAAGGACACGTTCTGCTGGTGCGCCTCCAGGGCGATGCCGTAGCGGAACAAGGTGACGTTCCAGCGCAGCAGCACGTCCAGGTAGGCGCCGAACAACGCCGGTACGTCCCACTGCTCGATCACGTGCGTGCCGTCCGGGGCCTTGGCCAGAAGGGCCGCGACCGGCACGACGTGGGCGTGTGCCGTGACTTCTGGGAACCGGCGCACGAGGTAGCCGAGCATGGGGGAGTCGGCGTGCCCGAACGTCTGCTCGTCGGCGAGCAGGACGGGCATGCCGGGCTCGCGGTCCAGGACGAGGCGCAGTATGCGTTCGACCAGTGCCCCGTCCGGCAGTGTCCTCGGCACGATGGTGCGTCGATTGCGCAGGCCCAGGGTGCTTGTCGGCAGCGGCATCTTCAGATGCGTGAGCGGGGCGACGGCAACCGTGCGCATCGACAGCGTGGGGACGACCTCTACCCGGGCATCGGGGGCGAGCATGACGTCATCGTGATTGAGGACGTGCCGCGCCGATAGGGGATGCACCGGGAAGAGTTCGTGCGTGGTCGCCATCGCCGGGGCCAAACCGACGTCTTCGGGGGAAGGCCACCATGCGGGCTTCACGCCCGTCGTCGTGACCTGTTCGCGTGGGACCGCCGCCCAGCGCAGCGGGAAGGACGGGGCGAATTCAGGGGCGTGGGCCCGTTGGTCCTGTTCGGTCAGGCCGGTGCGCGCCAAGCCGGTGGGATAGACAGGGTGGTCGTTGTATGCGGCGAGCGTGTCGTAATACGTGCCTGGGCCCCGGCGGCGCTCCCCGGGGATTCTGTCCAATCGGGCGAGCATTTCCGGGTGCACGCGCTTGTGCAGCCGCATAGTGGCGAGCGCGTCACGGCATTCGCGCTCGAACGACGCGATGTCGTCGCGGGGGTCCGCCACGTGGCGGGCCAGCCGGAGGACGTCGTCCAGTCCCAGGTCCTGCCCGGGTTCCACGGCGAAGTCGTACAGGAAGCGGTGGGGGCGCAGCCGTATGGGCGGCAAGTCCGGCGACGCCAGAGTGCGCTTGTCGGGGTCTACGAAACGGCGCAGGTTCCCGTAGTTCTCGCGCAGTAGCGCGTCCAGTACGCGGCATGCCAGTGCGCGCTCGCACGCGTCCGGATTCGGTGCGGTCATGTGATGGTCCACGTGTGCGCTGCGCGGAAGCGGGCTATGGCGGCTTCGACGTCGGCCCGGGCCGGTCCGATGGCGCGGATCGTGCCCAGGTAGTCGCGGTTGGTGCGGGTCAGTTCGAACGTCTCGCCCACGGACCGCTGCGGCAGGTAGGCCAGTCGTACCGGGCCGTCGGTCAGTTCGACGGCGCCGGGAGCCGCCGCCAGCGTGCCGCCCCGGTCGGCGATGACGACGTCCGCTACCGCATGGCCGCCCGCCGGCTTCTCGATGGGCGGCAGGGGCTCGCCCAGGTGCACCCGCAGGATCGTTTCGTGCAGGGGGACGCCCAGCAGGTCCGCCAACAGGAAGTCGCAGTGGTCGCCGATGAGCCGGTAATTCACCTCGATCAGCCGGGCGCGGCCCTCGTGCACGACGAACTCGGTGTGGCACATCCCGAAACCCACGCCCAGGGCGTCCAGTTGCGCGAGGACCTGGTCGGTCTCTGGAGGCGGCGGGGCCCACTCCAGGCGTTCCTCGATGAAGTGCGGGGGCGGCGACAGCCGTGTGCGGAACGAGCCCAGCACCCGCGTTTCACGGCCGTCGCCGAGCGTCTCCAAGGTGTGCAGCCGTCCTGGCAGATATTCCTCGACCACCAAGGAGTCGGAGCGGCGCGCCCGGATCTGGGCGCGACGGGCCGCCAGCTCATCGGGGTCCTGCACCAAGAAGACGTCTTCGCTGGCCACGCCTTCCCGGGGTTTGAGCACGAGGGGGTAGGGGGCGTCGGCCGGGACGCGGTCGGCGTCCGCGGAGAAGACAGGGTCCAGATCGGCCAGGTGACGGCGCATGAGCGCCTTGTTCTTCGCCCGGGTGGCCGCGCGCCAGTCCTTGGCGGGAAGGTCGAAGTAGGCGGCGGCCAGGGCGGTGGGGGCCTGCAGGAAGTCGCTGTTGGAGAAGATCGCGCGCGGTTCCCCGTCCAGGGCGGCCACGCACGCGACGATGCTCCGATAGTCCGTGACGTCGCACTCCACGACCGGCACCGGGTGGGCGTACGCGTGCTGGGCGGGACGGTCGGTGAGCAGCACGACGTCCAGACCGCGGGCTTCCGCCAGGCGGACGGCCGCGGGCAGGAACCCGTGGGTGACCGAGTCGGTCGCCTTGCCGGCGACGAGGTACAGCGAGGCGGCCACGGCGCCCCTTTCAAGTGAGGTAAGCCTTGCCTAACTCGCCGCACACGATAGCGGCGAGGCCCCGCCCCGCGTGCGCGAAACGCCGTCACGGCGCCAAGATGAGCGCATGGACCTCCTCGACCGGTGGACCGCTCTGGCCGGACCCGAGGCCCGGGTGCTCGGAGAGCGGCTGGTCGCCCGCTATTCGGAGGAGCACCGCCGCTACCACGACCGCGAGCACCTCGTCGCCGTCCTCGACATGGTCGACGAGCTGGCGCGGTTCGCCGCCGACCCCGACCTGGTCCGGCTCGCGGCCTGGTTCCACGACGCCGTCTACGATCCCGCCCGCGCCGACAACGAGAAGCGCAGCGCGCGCCTGGCCCGCTGCATGCTCGCCGACACCGACCTGACGCCGGACGCCGTCGAGGAGGTGGCCCGTCTCGTCGAGCTGACCGAGTCGCACGCGCCCGACGAGGACGATCGCAACGGCCGGGTCCTGTGCGACGCGGACCTCGCCGTGCTGGGCTCCGACCCCGAGCGCTACGCCGCCTACGCCGCCGCCGTACGCGAGGAGTACTCCTTCGTCCCCGACGAGGTGTTCAAGGCGGGCCGCGCGCGGATTCTCAGAAGCCTGCTCGATCTGCCCGTCCTGTTCCACACCCCGACGGCGCGCGCCCGCTTCGAGGAGCGCGCCCGGAAGAACATCTCGACGGAGCTGACGCTGCTGGAAGGCTGATCTGAACGACGGCCGGAACGCTTCGCCCGCGGGCGGAGCGTCAACGCCGGACCGTCTTGCGGCGGCGCAGCCCCGCGCGGGTGAGGCGCCGCAGCAGCTCCTGGCACCCCACGGGAGCGGCGCCCAGAGCGACGGCCGTCTCGTACAGTTCCGATGGCACGTCGTAGTGGTCGCGTTCGAACGCCCTGGGCGGCAGCCCCAATCGCGCCGCGAACGCGTGCAGCTCCTCATAGGAGACGTCGCTGACCATGTGGGACCACACCCGGCCCCGGGCAGGCCACAACGGCGGGTCGATGAGGATCAAAACACCTCCACCATGTCCCGGCCCACGGATCCCCTACAGTGCCAGACGGAACAACGTGCAAGGGAGCCGTGCAAGGGGGCATGGTCGATGGACGTAGCCGCATACATCCAGGACAACAAGGCCGAGTTCTTCGCCGACCTCAAAGAGTGGCTGGCGATCCCCTCCATCTCGGGACACCCCGGGCACACGGAGGACGTGCGGCGTTCGGCGCACTGGCTGTCCGAGTATCTGCGCACCATGGGGTTCCCCACCGTGGAGGTGTGGGAGACGCGCGGCCTCCCCGCCGTCTTCGCCGAATGGCCCGCGGCCGATCCGGATGCCCCCGCCGTGGTCGTCTATGGCCACCACGACGTCCAACCGGTCGAGCCCTTGGACGAATGGGAGACCGACCCCTTCACCCCCGTGGAGAAGGGCGACCAGCTCATCGCCCGCGGCGCGTCCGACGACAAGGGGCAGGTGTTCTTCCACACCCTGGGCCTGCGCGCGCTGCTGGCCGCGACGGGCGCCACCGCCCCGCCGGTGACGATCAAGCTGCTGGTGGAGGGCGAGGAGGAGTCGGGGTCGGTGCACTTCGCCGAGCTGCTCCGGGAGCACCGCGACCGGCTCGCCTGCGACGCCGTCGTCATCAGCGACACCACCATGTGGTCCGCCGACGTGCCGTCCATCTGCACGGGCATGCGCGGGCTCACCGAGGCGGAGGTCTCCCTGTACGGGCCCGACACCGACCTGCACTCCGGGTCGTTCGGCGGCGCCGTGCCCAACCCGCTGCACGCGCTGGCGGAGCTCCTGGCGGCGCTGCACGACGACGACGGGCGCGTCACCCTGCCCGGCTTCTACGACGACGTCGTCCCGATCACCGACGAGGAGCGCGAGCTGTTCGCCCGGCTGCCGTTCGACGAGGACGCCTGGCTGCGCACCGCCGGGAACAGCCGCGCCGCGTACGGGGAGAAGGGCTACACCACTCTGGAGCGCGTGTGGGCGCGCCCGACGGCCGAGGTCAACGGCATGTGGGGCGGCCACACAGGCCCGGGGGGCAAGACCATCATCCCCCGCGAGGCGCACGCCAAGATCTCGTTCCGCCTGGTCGCGAACCAGGAGCCGCGGAAGGTGCAGGAGGCGTTCCGCGCCTGGGTGGCCGACAACACCCCGCCCGGCATCCGCGCCGAGGTCAAAATCCCCGGCGGGGGCGTGCGGCCCTGCTTCTCGCCGATCGACTCCCCGGGAGTGCAGGCGGCCCGCCGCGCCATGGAGCGGGCCTTCGGCAAGCCGGTCCTGTTCACCCGTGAAGGAGGCAGCGGTCCCGAGGCGGACCTGGCCGACATCCTGGAGGCGCCGCTGGTCTTCCTCGCGGTGGGCCTGGACGACGACAGGATCCACGCCCCGAACGAGAAGGTGGAGATGCCGCTGCTGCTCAAGGGCGCGGAGGCGTCCGCCTACCTGTGGGAAGAGCTGGCCACCGCTTTGCGTTAGCGCCGCTGTGGCGTCCAAGCCCCGCACCGCCTCGTCCGCCGCTGGAGGGACCTCGTTGCCGGAGCCGTACGAAACCCTGGAATGGCTGGCGCTGGCACGCGGCGACATCGACCGCGTGGCCGAACGCCGCCGCGACGACGCCTGGTTGAGCGAGGCGTGGGCGGACCCGGCGACGCGCGTGCTCGTCGTGGAGCGCGGCAAGGCCCTCGTGCAAGGCGACGAAAAGCCGCGGCTGCTGCTGCTCCCTCCCGCTGCGGCGCCCCAGGGCGAGCGATACCTGCTGGGCGTCGATGACGACGGCGTCGCCTACTTCGCCGTGGCAGCGCCCCTGCCCGTCGTGGAAGGCGCCCGCGCGGCGGGGCTGCGGCACGTGGGGGCGGTGCTGGACGACCGCGACTCCGGGCTGCTCACCCACGCCGTCGCGTTGGAACACTGGCATTCCACGCACCGCTACTGCCCTTCCTGCGGCGGCCCCACCGAACTCGCCGCCGCCGGTCACGTCCGCGTGTGCCCCGCGGACGGCAGCGAGCATTTCCCCCGCGTCGACCCGGCGGTCATCATGCTGCTGCGGGACGAGCGCGACCGGGTGCTGCTGGCCCGCGGCCCCGCCTGGCCGGAGAACCGCCGCTCGATCCTCGCCGGATTCGTCGAACCCGGCGAGTCCCTGGAGCAGGCCGTGGCGCGCGAGGTGCGCGAGGAGGTCGGCCTCCCCGTCCGGGACGTGCGCTACCTCGGCAGCCAGCCGTGGCCGCTGCCGCGCAGCCTCATGGTCGGGTTCTTCGCCCGCACCGACGGCGACCTCCCGCTGCGCACCGACCCGGAGGAGATCCTGGACGCGGCCTGGTACACGCGCGAGGAGCTGCGGGCGGCGGTGGAGGCGGGCGAGGTGCTGCTCCCGCCGCCCCTGTCCATCGCCGCCCAGCTCATCAAGCGCTGGTACGGCGGGCCGCTCCCCGGGACGTCCGACTTCTGACCCGGCAGGGCGGGCCGCCGTCAGGCGCCCTGGCCGTCGAGCTCGGCCAAATGGCGCTTGACCTCCTTCGCGCTGGGGTTGGTGAGCACGATGCTGTCGCCGATGGTCACGGTGGGGACGGTCTGGTTGCCGCCGTTGACGCTCATCACGAACTCGGCGGCCTTCGGGTCCCGCTCGATGTCGATCTCGACCATCTCGATGCCGTCCCGGGCCAGCTGGCTCTTGAGCCGCCGGCAGAAGCCGCACCACGACGTGGTGTACATGGTGACCCGCCCGGTGGGCCGTCGGGTCTCATCGGCGGTCGGAGTGGCCATCGGTGCCTCTGTCTCCTTCGGTCGCTTCGTCTGAGCTCGTCCGCCCGCGGTGGCCGCGCCGGACGCCTCAGTGCGAACGCCGCGGGCCGGCGCCGCATTCCGGAGGTTATCCACAGGTCGCGCGGGTGGACCATCCGGTCCCCGGCTGCTGCCACGATGGAGGAATGTTGGCAGACGCGGTTCTGGAAGGGCTCGATCCGGAGCAGCGGGCCGTGGCCGAGGCGGTGCGCGGCCCGGTGTGCGTGCTGGCGGGCGCGGGCACCGGCAAGACCAGGGCGATCACCCATCGGATCGCCTACGCCACGCTCACCGGGGTGGTGGCGCCGCAGCGGGTGCTGGCGGTGACGTTCACCAACCGGGCCGCCGGGGAGCTGCGCGCGCGGCTGCGGCGGCTGGGCGCGCCGGGCGCGCAGGCCCGCACCTTCCACGCCGCGGCGCTGCGGCAGCTGACGTACTTCTGGCCGCGGGTCATCGGCGGCGAACCGCCCCGGATCATCGAGTCGAAGATCGGGCTGGTGGCGGACGCGGCGCGCGTCCTGCGCCTGCCGTACGGCCGCACCGAGCTGCGCGACGTGGCCGGCGAGATCGAGTGGGCCAAGGTCACCCAGACCCGCCCCGAGGACTACACCGCCGCGGCGGCCGCCGCCGCGCGCCGTCCCCCCGTCGACGCGGCCGACGTCGCCCGCGTCTACGACATGTACGAGACGCTGCGGCGCGAGCGCAACCTGCTGGACTTCGAGGGCATGCTGGAGCTGACCGTCGCGGTGCTCACCGAGCATCCCGAGGTGGCCCGGCAGGTCCGCGACCAGTACCGGTACTTCGTGGTCGACGAGTTCCAGGACGTCAACCCGCTGCAGATGCTGCTGCTGGAGGCGTGGCTGGGCGAGCGCGACGACCTGTGCGTGGTCGGCGACCCCAACCAGACCATCTACTCGTTCACCGGCGCCACCCCGTCCTACCTGCTCGACTTCACCAAGCGCTTCCCCGACGCCAAGGTCGTCAAGCTGGTGCGCGACTACCGGTCCACGCCGCAGGTGGTGCGGCTGGCCAACGGCGTCATCGGGCAGGCGGCGGGCGAGGCGGCGCGGCGGCACCGGCTGGAGCTGGTCGCGCAGCGCCCCGACGGGCCCGAGCCGGTGTTCGTGTCCTACGACGACGAGGTCGCCGAGGCCGACGACGTCGCCCGCCGCGCCCGCAAGCTCATCGACGAGGGCGTGCCCGCGCGCGAGATCGCCGTCCTCTACCGGGTGAACGCCCAGTCGGAGACCTACGAGTCGGCGTTCGCGGCGGCGGGCGTGCCGTACGTGGTGCGCGGCGCCGAGCGGTTCTTCGAACGCCCCGAGGTGCGGGAGGCGGTGGTCCGGCTGCGCGGCGCGGCCCGGGCCGCGACCGACGTCGAGACCGACGGCATGGGCCTGGTCGACGCCGTGCGGCACGTCCTCACCGGGGCGGGCTTCAGCGAACGCCCGCCCGAGGGCGCCGGCGCGGCCCGCGAGCGCTGGGAGTCGCTGGCCGCGCTGGCCCAGCTCGCCGAGGACATCGCGGCCGCCGATCCGTCCGCGGGGCTGCCCCAGTTCGTGGCCGAGCTTGAGGAGCGGGCCGCGGCCCAGCACGCCCCCGCGCTGGAGGGCGTCACGCTGGCCTCGCTGCACGCCGCCAAGGGCCTGGAGTGGGACGCGGTGTTCCTCGTGGGCCTGGTCGAGGGCACGCTGCCGATCGTCTACGCCGAGACGCCCGAGCAGATCGAGGAGGAGCGCCGCCTGCTCTACGTGGGGGTGACGCGCGCCCGCGAGCACCTCACGCTCTCCTGGTCGCTGTCGCGCTCGCCGGGCGGCGCGCCCCGGCGCCGGGTGTCGCGCTTCCTGGACGGCCTGACGCCCATGGCGCAGACGCCGACCCCCGCCCGCGCCCGCCGCGCCAAGCGGCGCGGCGGCCTGGGCCCGCAGCCGTGCCGGGTGTGCGGGCGTCCGCTGACCGCGGCGATCGAACGCAAGCTCGGCCGGTGCGAGGACTGCCCGGCGGAGATCAACGAGGAGCTGCTGCTCGCCCTGCGCGACTGGCGCGCCCGCACGGCCGACGAGCAGCGCATCCCCGCGTACGTGGTGTTCACCGACGCCACCCTGCAGGCCATCGCCGAGCACGTCCCCGAATCCCTGGAGGACCTGGCCCGCATCCCCGGCGTCGGCCGCGTCAAGCTGGAGCGCTACGGATCGGATGTCCTCGCCCTGTGCCGCGGCGCCGACCCCGCCGATCCCGGATGACCGCCGCCGATCCCGAGCCGCCGGCCACGAGGCCGACGAGCCGTTCCCCGACCTCGCGATGGGGGACGGCGGGACGATCGCCATTGCGCGTGCGCAGATCGCCTGGGGCCGACACCTTCGACTGGCACACCGGGGGCGGGGTGTCGCCGGCGTCCTCCGCGCTCGCGGGCGCGGACGGCGGGACGGGCGCCATTGTGCGGGAGGATTGCCTGGGCCGGCGTCCTCGATTGGCATACCGGGGCCGGGGCGTCGCCGGCGTTTTCCGGGCTCGCGATGGGGGACGGCGGGACGATCGCCATTGCGCGTGCGCAGATCGCCTGGGGCCGACACCTTCGACGGGCACACCCAGGGCAGGGCGTCGTTGGCGTCCTTCGGGCTCGCGATCGGGGGCGGCGGGGCGGCCGCCGTTGTGCGTGCGGATTGCTTGGGTCGACGTTCTCGACTGGCACACCGGGGCCGGGGCGTCGACGGCGTCGTCCGCGCTCGCGATGGCGGAGGGCGGGACGCTCGCCGGGCATGGGTGAGATCTCCACCACACCGGTCGGTTTGCGACACTATCGGCCGTGAAGGAGTCCTTGAAAGAGCTGCTCGACCTGCTGGACCTGGAGCAGATCGAGAACGACATCTTCCGCGGCCGCAGCCCCGAGGAGCGCCAGCAGCGGGTGTTCGGCGGGCAGGTCGCGGGGCAGGCGCTGGTCGCGGCGGGGCGGACGGTCCCGGTCAACCGGCCGGTGCACTCGCTGCACGCCTACTTCATCCGGCCCGGCGACCCCTCGGTGCCCATCGTGTACACCGTCGACCGGGTCCGGGACGGCCGTTCCTTCACCACGCGCCGGGTGCTGGCCGTCCAGCACGGCAAGGCGATCTTCAGCCTGTCGGCGTCGTTCCAGGTCGTCGAGGACGGCCCGAGCCACCAGGCCGCGATGCCCGACGCGCCCGACCCGGAGACGCTGCCGCCCGCGCTGGAGCGGCTGACCCCGATCTTCGGCGAGCGCGCCGCCGCCGAGTTCGTGAGCCGGCGTCCGTTCGACGTGCGGCACGCCACCCCGCTCACCTGGGAGGCCGCCAAGGACCCCGCCCTGGTCACCCCCGAGTCCAAGGTGTGGCTGCGGGTCGACGGCGAGCTGCCCGACGACCCGTTGCTGCACGTGTGCCTGATGACCTACGCCTCGGACATGACGCTGCTGGACACCGTGCTGCTCAACCACGGCCTGGCCTGGGGCGACAACCGCGTCATGGGCGCCAGCCTGGACCACGCCATGTGGTTCCACCGGCCGTTCCGGGCCGACGAATGGCTGCTGTACTACCAGGACACGCCGTTCGCCGGGGGCGCGCGCGGCCTCGCCCGCGGTCAGGTCTTCACCCGCTCCGGGGAGCTGGTCGTGTCGGTCATGCAGGAAGGGCTGATCCGGGTCGGCGACCGGTCGTAGCGACGCGCGTCGACCCCTTGCGAGCGCCGCCGCCCCCGGAACTGAGGTCGCCGACGGGGCGGCGGGCCGCGGCCCGCGAGGTGCTGCCCGCACCATTAGACGCTCGCCGCGGCGCCGAGGTTCTCTCCAAATCGGGTGAACTCACCCACAAAACTGCAGGTCAAAAATACCTTGCCTGCTTCGAGCGAGTACCCGTACGCTCGAACGCGAGCATTCAGACGGCCCTGCCGACTCGGATCATCTGTTGTCCGGACCGGGGCCCCGAGGAGCCAGAGAGGTGGTGTGCAGTCCGGTGATCACGACTTCGAACGTCGCGGAGCAGAGCATCCGGACCGTGCTGCGTCCTGGCGTCGCACCGGCGTATCGCGGACGGTCCGCGCACGCCGCCTCGGGCTCCGTCCTCGGCGGTGAAGCCTCGCTGATCAGCGGCGACGCGTGGTCCCTGCGGCTGCGCGTGTCCGCCGATCCGTGCGACGTGCGTCAGGCGCAGCGTGTCCAGATCGAGCAGGGGCGCGGTGTCTTTGCACTTCTCGCCGAAGGCAATGACGTCATGGCTCCGGCCACGGCCCACGTGGGCGCCTCCTTCACCGAGCTGAAGGGTGGCGTGTCGGGTCCGTATCCCTGGAGGCGACCGGTCTAGCAGTGCCGGCAAGCCCCCAGGGCCGCGGATCCAGACACCGGATCCGCGGCCCTTCTCATTTGCCCAGACAACCCACCGACACGACCGTTGAGACCCAACGAGAGGAAGCCAAGGGTGACCGTGATGCAGGGGGCGCTCGCGATGAGCGAGGAGGACCTCACGCTTCCGTGCCGGACCGACCCGGAGCTGTTCTTCGCCGAGGACCCCGCCGACGTCGAACTGGCCAAGTCGCTCTGCCTGGAGTGCCCGCTCCGCAAGGCGTGCCTGGCCGGCGCGCTGGAGCGCAAGGAGCCCTGGGGCGTGTGGGGCGGCGAGCTGTTCGTCCGCGGCGTCATCGTTCCGCGCAAGCGGCCGCGTGGCCGTCCGCGCAAGAACCCGCTGCCGGACGGCGCCGGGGTCTGACGGCCGGACGGGACGGCCGGTACGCCCCGACGGCGTGAACGCTCCGACGAGCACCGACGATCGTGATGCCGACACTCGGCCGAGCGGACCGGGGGAGCGCGGCTCCGGGACGGGGCCGCGCCCCTCGGCCGCCAGGGAGAACACCATGACCATGGATGTCCGGGACCGGGTCCCCGCCCGCGCGGCGCGGGGCCCGGCCCCCGCCTTCGACGCCCCCGAGCTCGAAGCCCTCGTCTTCGAGAAGCGGGCCTTCGAAGGCCGGGCCCTCGCGCTCGACGAGGACGCCCGCCGCCGGATCGCCGTCCGGGTGCGCGCCATGCGCCGCGCCCGCCGCGACGCGCGCGTCCGAGCGGCTCC
>NZ_BCQU01000045.1:0-51653 GCF_001552235.1 Actinomadura rubrobrunea NBRC 15275
ACGCGGACGAGCCGGCGGACGACCGCCGCGGCGGGCAGCCGACCGCGGCCCGCCCGCCGCACGACCAGGCGCCCGCGGACGACGCCGCGCGCGCCGACGACGATCCCACACCGCCGGAGGACCAGCGACCCGTGCCCGAGAACGCCAGCACCCCGTCCGGTCTGCCCGTCCGCGTCCCCCAGGCCAACCTCGCGCCCCCGCTGCGGGAGGAGCCGGCCCCGGAGGACGCGGCGGACGAGGAGCCGGAGGATCCGGGCCGTTCGCCGGAAGAGGTGCTGCGGATCATGGGCTCGTATCAGAGGGGCACCCGCCGCGGGCGTGACGAGGCGGCCAGGGCGCTGGGCACGCGAACAGCAGAAGGCGAGGACGATCAGTGATGCAGAAGTCCGGTTCGTCGGCCGACCTAGGCTGGTTGCTGGACGATCTGGTGAAGCGGGTGCCGCACGCCCAGAGCGCGGTCGTGCTGTCCGCCGACGGCCTGCTGATGGCGGCCTCGCAGGGCATGAGCCAGGACGACGGAGAGCACCTGGCCGCCGTGGCCTCGGGCATCCAGAGCCTGGCCAAGGGCGCCGGCGCCAGGTTCGGCGGCGGTCCCGTGCGGCAGTCCATCATCGAGATGCAGTCGGCGTTCCTGCTGGTCACGGTGGCCGGCAAGGGGGCCTGCCTGGCCGTGCTCGCCGACGAGGAGGCCGACGTGGGGCTGATCGCTTACGAGATGGCCATGCTGGTCGCCAGCATGGGCCACCATCTGACCTCACCCGCCCGAGTACCGGGCGCCGAGGACCGGGTCGAGCGATGATTCCTCCAGAAGACGACGCCCTGTCGCAGGAGCCGCAGGAGCCGCACGGCGAGCGGTGGCTGGACGACCAGGCCGGTCCGATGGTGCGGCCGTACGTGATGACCAGCGGTCGGCTGGAGCCGACCCGCGGCGACTTCGACCTGATCACGCTGGTGGTGGCCATCGGCCCGGAGCCCGAGGGCGAGATCGGGCTCGGCCCGGAGCATCTGGCCATCATGCGGCTGTGCCAGCAGGTGATGTCGGTCGCCGAGCTGACCGGTCATCTCGACCTTCCCGTCGCCACCGTCCGGGTGCTGCTGGGCGATCTGCTCGACAAGGGGCTGATCACCATGCAGGAACCGCAGCCGGAGGCGGACATGCACGACATCAGGCTCTACAAGGCGGTGATCGATGGTCTCCGAGCCCTCTAGGCGCGCGCTGGACGGCCGCAGGCTGCCCACCGCGGTCAAGATCGTGATTGCGGGCGGGTTCGGCGTCGGCAAGACCACCATGGTCGGCACGGTGTCGGAGACGCAGCCGCTGCGCACCGAGGAGCTGCTCACCGACCAGAGCGTGGGCGTCGACGACGTGTCCGGCGTGGAGCGCAAGGCCACCACCACCGTCGCGATGGACTTCGGCCGCATCACCATGCGCGACGAGTACGTGCTGTACCTGTTCGGCACGCCCGGCCAGGAGCGCTTCTGGTTCATGTGGGACGAGGTGGCGTACGGCGCGCTGGGCGCGGTGGTGCTCGCCGACACCCGCCGGTTGAAGGACTGCTTCCCGTCGGTCGACTACTTCGAGCGCCGCGGCACCCCGTTCGTGGTGGCGGTGAACTGCTTCGAAGGCGCCCGCCAGTACGACCTCGAAGAGATCGAGATGGCGCTGAACCTGGGCCCGGACGTCCCGGTGATGCTGTGCGACGCCCGCAAGCTCGACTCGTGCAAGCGTGTTCTGATCAACCTGGTGCTGCACGCGATGAAGGTCCGCGGCGTCGGCGAACCCGCCGCCCTCACCGCCGAGGCGCACCAGGCCTGACGTCGCGGCGGTTTCCGCGAGGGGGCGGGCGGCGGACGCCGTCCGCCCTTTCTCATCGCGCGCGGGCGCCTGGGCGGCGCCGATGCTCAACGCCGCCGGCACACGGCGGCGGTCTCGTCGGTGCGGGTCGCGCCACCGTCTGGTTCCCTGACCTGCGGCGAACGTTGTCGAACGAGGTCGAACGAGCCCGTACGGCCGACGCCCTTGTCGGCGGCGCGGGCCCGCGGCGAGCGTGGGTGCGGCCGGTCCCCTTCACCGGGGCGGCCGGTTCTGTCGCTTTCCCGAGGAGGGTCGTATGGCAGCCACGCTCATCCGACGCGGCACGGCGCTCGCCGCCACGGGCGCCGTCGCCGGCGCCCTGCTGTTCGCGTCCGCCACGCCGGCCGCGGCCGGCGGCGACGACGCGGTCCTCACGGCCACCCGCGGCGGCGTCTCCCCGACCGCCGCCGCCGCGGACGTGATCAGATGCACGCTGCGGGTGCACCAGCCGCACTACTCCCACCACGCGCACGCCGCGGACAAGCACCGCGTCAACGTCACCGCCGACGTCAAGTGCACCAAGAGGGTCGCCCGTCTGCGCATCAAGGTGCGCCTCTACAAGAACGGGCAGCCGTACAAGACCACCGGCTGGAAGTCGAACTCCGGCAAGAACTGGATCTCGTACAACGCCGCGCGGCGGTGCGTCAAGCGGCAGCGGTACCAGGGCCAGGCGTGGGCCCAGGTGGTGTTCCCGCCCGGCTACCGGCCCCCGGCGGCGGCCGGCACCGTCAAGAGCAGGGTCGTCACGATCAACAGGTGCACCCGCTAGCCGGATCGCCGACCGCGCGTCCGCCGCGCTTTCCCTCCTCCCCGGGCGCGGCGGACGCCCCGCGGTTCAGCCCGTGTCGACGTTCAGCCCGTGTCGACGTTCAGCCCGTGTCGACGTTCAGCCCGTGTCGACGTTCAGCGCGCGTTGACGTCGTCGCCGGTCTCGCCGATCGGGTCGTGGAAGTCGGCGCGGACGGTCTCCAGGCGCGGATCGTCCAGCAGCTCGGCGATCAGCGCCGCCGAGCCGGCGACGTAGGTGGAGTCCAGGTCGATGTCCGTCGCGACGCACCAGGCGCGGTCGGCCGGCCAGAACAGGTTCGGCGACTGGGGGAAGAACCAGCCGGGGCCGCGGTCGCCGATCCGCGTCGCGTCCTCCAGGGGCCCGCGCAGCAGGAGGTAGTCGCGGAACGGCAGGCGGACGCGCGGGCCGTCGAGCACCTCGCGCGGGAACCCGGCGGGCTCCGGCGGGTCGCCGGGCGCCGCCCCCTTGCCCGCCTGCAGCACGGCGGCGGCGGGCGGCCCCTGGATCCACCCCCAGCCCTCCCAGAGGCAGAACAGGCAGTCGTGCGCCTGGGAGGTGTGCCGGGCCAGCACCTCGCACAGAGCGCTCAGCAGCGGCGCCGGCAGGTCGCCTCGGACGGGCGGCTCGTCCCAGGGGGCGGGGTCGTCGCGGGTGCCGCGCCGCAGGGACGCCAGCGCCGTGAACTGCACGCGCGGGTGCACGACGCCTCCGGCCCAGTCGGCGACCTCCCGCCAGCGGACGGGCTCGCCCTCCGGGGACTCGGCCGGGTGCAGCACGCGCGCGCACGCCGCGAACCGGCTCGGCAGCAGCGCCCCCACCAGGGGACGGGTCTCCGCCACCTCTTCTTCCAGCCAGGCCGCCGGGGACACGTCCGTGACGGGACGCAGCCGTCCCGCGATTCCGTCCACCTGTCACTCCTCCGCGGTCAGATAGAAGCTGAGGTCGGCGCGGTGCGCGGCCGTCCGCGCGCGGCCGCGCGGCGGCGGGGAACCGGTGGACGCGCAGCAGCCCGGCCCGCCGGTCGCGCGCAGCGTCAGCCGGGTCGGCAGCCAGGACCGCCGCGTCCTGGAAACGGCGTCGATCAGCAGCCATTGATCGGGATCGGACGTCGAACAGGCGCGCAGGCGCAGCGGATTCGCCGGGGCGTCCGGCTCCAACGCCAGGCATTCCGATCCGGTCGCGCGGATGTGAAAATATCTGCCCGCGTGCGTGAAATGGAAACGCTGCCGCGCGACGGCCGCGCATTTCTCGCGCGTGACCACTCGGCGCGGGCCGTCCTCGCGCACGCTCAGGCACCGGCCGTTCCCGACGTGGACCCGGTACCAGCCCGGAGTGAGCGGCCCGGTGTCGGCGTCGAAGGTCGCCGCGGCGGCCGTCACGGCCCGCTCGGGCCGCTGACCGGTCCGCGCCTGCACCTCGGGAACGCTGCCCGCGGCGCCGGCCACGATGACGGCGGCCACCGCCAGTATCCGGGTGCGCGGGGAGATCCGCCCGTGTCGGGACGCGCGCACAGGGTCTGCCGCCTCGGCCGCTCCCCGCGCCGCGGACCGGGCGGTCTCCTCGGGCGGCGCCGGAGCGGGTCCGCCGACGGCGGCCATCGCGATCCGCCGCCGGGCCCCGATCCACTCGTCGACCGTCTCCTGGTCGCAGCCGCAGGCCCGGACGAACGCCGCCATGAGCGCCTCCGACGGCAGCGACTCTCGGCCCAGCGCGGTCGCCAGCGTGCTCGGCGCGAGATGGTCCCCGTTCCGCGCCGCGCGCCGGGCCAGTTCCCGGTACGAAAGACCGGACCAGGCTTTCAGCCGGCAGGCAAAAGCGACATATTCCGCGACACTTCGGGCATGCCGCGGAGACGGCGGTGCATGGGTCACCGTCGCTCCCCCAAAGAAATCATTTCCCCCGATATCCCCCGGCGGTCGAATTATGATCACAGGAATCGACCGAACGGTGCCATTATCTCCGAACCGTCGCCGCACGCCGCATCGCGTGCGCCATTTCTCACCCACCGGCCATAACCGGACAACCGCGAACCGAACCGTCCGAACGAGCGTCATCGACAATGACGCGGCGATCAAATGACGCGGCGATCAACGGTGTCGCCTCGCCGATCCAGGGGCAGGAACGTCGGCGGGTCCGGCGTCGCGGCGAGGACATCGCGCGTGGAACGCGGTGGAAACGTCGCGGCGGAGCACACCGTCCACGGGCGGCGGGCCCCGCAGAGCCCATGGCCGGGCGTTCCGTCCGGCACGGAGAGGAGAGCGCGAACCCCATGCCCACGCGAACATCGGGCCGCCGGCCCTCGCCGTCCGTCCCCGGACGCGCCCGCGCCGCCGCCTGCGCGGCGGTCGCCGTGCTCGCCGCGGCCGGCTGCTCGGACTCCGACGAGTCCCCGCCGGACGCCCGCGCGCCGTCGGCCGCCGCCGTCCCGACGACGTCCGCGGCCGACGGAACGCGGATCGCGGCGTGCGCCGACGGCAACTGCGAGATCCTGGTGACCGGGCCCGTCGAGATCGACGTGGGCGGCCACGGCGGCCTCAGGAAGCTGTCGGTGGTCAAGGTCGCGCCCACCGGCCTCAGCTTCACCGCGACCGCGGACGGCGGAGGCGGCGGCACCGGGACCCTCGAACCCGGCTGCACGCTGCGCTTCTACGAGAACGGCCAGAGCAGCGCGTGCGTCGCCGGCGGCTCCCCGCCGCCCCTGGAGCGGCAGAAGGGCGTGCTGGCGATGCGGGTGACGGCCGCCGGCCGCGACGGGGTCGTGCTCCGGCTGGCCTCCGGAGGGATCGGACCGCCGCCGGCCTCCCTGGCTCCGCGCATCACACCGCCCCGCATCGAGCCGCCGCGCATCGAGCCGCCGCGCATCGAGCCACCGCGCATCGAGATCCCCACGCCCGACCCGCCGTGACCGAGGGCGGCCGTCCGGCACGTCGCCCCCGAGCGGTCACCGAAGGCCGGCGGGCAGAATGATCACATGAGCGCGGTGGAGATCCGCACCGCCCACACCGCGGACCTGGACGGCGCGACGCTCGCCTCGGCACGGGCGCTGCTCGTCGACGTCTTCGAAGGGGACCTGTCCGACACGGACTGGGAGCACGCGCTGGGCGGCGTCCACGCGCCGGCCTGGGACGGGGACGAACTGATCGGGCACGCCTCGGTCGTCCAGCGGCGCCTGCTGCACGGCGGCCGCGCGCTGCGCACCGGCTACATCGAAGCCGTGGGAGTCCGCCGCGACCGGCGACGCGAGGGCCACGGCGCCGCCCTCATGGCCGCCCTCGAACGCGTGCTGAAAGGGGCGTACGAACCGGGCGCCCTGTCCGCCGCCGACGAGGCCGCCGAGTTCTACACGGCGCTCGGCTGGACGCGGTGGCAGGGCACGTCCTACGCGCTCACCCCCCAGGGCGTCATACGGACCGAGGACGAGGACGGCGGCATCTTCGTGCTCCCCCTGACCGCACCGGTGGACGTGACCGGCGCGCTCACCTGCGACTGGCGCGACGGCGACGTCTGGTAGCGCACGAACGAGCGCGGCCCGGGGGTCCCGGACCGCGGATGCCGATGCCGGAGGCGACGTCAGCCCGTGCGGGACACCACGTAGTCGCACAGGCCCGTCAGGGCCGCGCGGGCGGGGATGTCGGGGAGGGTGAGCAGCTCGGCGCGCGCGTCCTCGGCCCAGTCGCGCAGGTCGGCGCGGGCGCGGTCCATGGCCGGGTGGGCGCGCAGCAGGCTCAGCGCCTCCGAGTGCAGCGCGTCGTCGGTCAGGTCCTGGGTGAGCAGGTCGCGCAGCCGGGCGTCGTCCGGCCCGGAGCCGATGCCGGACTCCACGTGGTGGATGGGCAGGGTGCGGATGCCCTCGCGCAGGTCCGTGCCGGGGGTCTTGCCGGACTGCTCGGTCTCCGACGCGACGTCCAGGATGTCGTCCGACAGCTGGAACGCCACACCGATCTTCTCGCACGCGGAGGTGATCGTCTCGACCACGTCGGACGGGGCGCCGGCCAGCATGGCGCCGAGCCGACCGGACGTGGCGATCAGCGACGCGGTCTTGTCGGCCACCACCTGCAGGTAGTGCTTGAGCGGGTCGGCGCCCTCGGCCGGGCCGACCGTCTCCTGGATCTGCCCGCGCACCAGGCGGGCGAACGAGCGGGCCTGGATCCGCACCGCCTCCGGGCCGAGGTCGGCCAGCAGGTCGGACGCGCGGGCGAACAGGTAGTCGCCGGTGAGGATGGCGACGGTGTTGCTCCACCGGGAGTTGGCCGACTGCTCCCCCCGGCGCACCGTCGCCTCGTCCATCACGTCGTCGTGGTACAGCGTGGCCAGATGGGTCAGCTCGACGACCACCGCGGCCGGGATCACGCCGGGCGCCTTCGGGTCGCCGAAGTGGGAGGCGAGCAGCACCAGCATCGGGCGGAACCGCTTGCCGCCCGCCTCCACCAGGTGCCGGGACGCCTCGGTGAGCAGCGGGACCTCGCTGCGCACCGAGGCGCGGAGCAGGTCCTCGACCGCGGCGAGCCGTTCCCGTATGTCCGCCGCGAGACCATCATCGACGGTCAGGTCGAACGCAACGGCACTACTCACCAGGACCCCCGGTCTAGCGGACGAACATCTGCGACGCGGCGTGCCCCGCGAGGTCCAGCACGGGCTGGGGCAGCACGCCGAGTACAACAGTAGCCGTCAGACCGAGCGCCACGGCCGCCGCGGTGGCCGGTCCGGCCACCACCGACGGGCCGTCGGCCTCCGGCTCGGAGAAGAACATCACCACGATGACGCGGACGTAGAAGAACGCCGCGATCGCCGAGGCGATGACGCCGACCACGACCAGCGGGGTGGCGCCGCCCTGCACCGCCGCGCTGAACACCGCGAACTTGCCGGTGAACCCGCTGGTCAGCGGGATGCCCGCCATGGCCAGCAGGAAGAAGGCGAACGTGCCGGCCACCACCGGGGAGCGGCGGCCGAGCCCGGCCCAGCGCGACAGGTGCGCGGCCTCGCCGCCGGTGTCGCGCACCATCGCGACCACCGCGAACGCGCCGATCACGGTGAAGCCGTAGGCGGCCAGGTAGAACAGCGAGCCGGACAGGCCGTCCCGGGACGTGGCGACCACGCCGGTGAGCAGGAAGCCCGCGTGCGCGATCGAGGAGTAGGCCAGCATCCGCTTCACGTCGGTCTGGGTGACGGCGATGACCGCGCCCACGACCATCGTGAGAATCGCCACACCCCACATCGCGGGCCGCCAGTCCCACCGCAGGTTCTCGAACGCGACGTAGTACACCCGCAGGATCGCGCCGAACGCCGACACCGTCGTGCAGGACGCCATGAGCGCGGTGATCGGGGTCGGGGCGCCCTGGTAGACGTCCGGCTTCCACATGTGGAACGGCACCGCGCCGAGCTTGAACAGCAGGCCCACCGACAGCAGCGCGGTCCCGGCCAGCAGCAGCGTCTCCTGTCCCGCGTTGCGGCTGAGCTGGTCGGCGATGGCCGACAGCCGCACCGAGCCGGCGTAGCCGTACAGCAGCGCCACCCCGTACAGGAAGAACGCCGAGGAGAACGCGCCCAGCAGGAAGTACTTGACGGCGGCCTCCTGCGACAGCAGGCGCCGCCGCCGCGCCAGCCCGCACAGCAGGTACAGCGGCAGCGACAGGATCTCCAGCGCCACGAACATGGTCAGCAGGTCGTTGGCCGCCGGGAAGGTGATCATGCCGCCGACCGCGAACAGCATCAGCGGGAACACCTCGGTCTGCACGGTGCCCGCCGCCGCGGTCTCCTGCTCGGCCTCGCTGCCGGGCAGCGCCGCGGCCTGCGCGGCGAAGTGACCCTGCTGGCGCTCGGCGATCAGCAGCAGGCTGACCAGCGCCAGCACCAGCACGGTGCCCTGCACGAACAGCGTGGGGCCGTCCACGCCCAGCGCGCCCTCGGCGGCGACGTGGAACGGCTTGTCGAAGGCGAGCACGATCGTGCCGAGCAGCGCCGCGGCCAGGCCGACGGCCGTGAGCGGCAGCTGCACCAGGTACCGCCGGCGGCGCCCGACGAACGCCTCCACCAGCACGCCGACCACGGCCGCGCCGAACACCACCAGGATCGGCGCGATCTGCCCGTACTCGATGTGCGGCGCGGGGATCTCGCTCTGCGCCAGCACGGCGCTCACCGAAGTCGAGGTGCTCACGGACGCGCTCCGTTCTCAGCGACGATCTGGGGCGCCGGGTCGGCCTTCTCGACCCGGGCCAGCGTGTGCTGCACCGAGGGGTTGATCACGTTGAGGACCGGCTGCGGGAAGAAGCCCATCGCCACGATGATCGCGATGATCGGGGCGATGACGATCCGCTCCCGCACCGACAGGTCCTTCATGCCGGTGACGGCCTCCTTGGCCGGGCCGCCCATGGTGCGCTGGTACATCCACAGGATGTAGATGGCCGCCAGGATGACGCCGGTCGCGGCCAGCACCGCCGCCACCCGGTAGCGGGTGAACGTGCCGGTGAGCACGAGGAACTCCGACACGAACGGCGCCAGGCCCGGCAGCGACAGGCCGGCCAGCCCGGCGATCAGGAAGCTGCCCGCCAGCAGCGGCGCCACCTTCTGCACGCCGCCGTAGGCGTCGATCCGCACCGACCGCCGCCGCGTGATCATGAAGCCGACCACCAGGAACAGCGCGCCGGTGGCGAACCCGTGGTTGATCATGTAGAGGGCGGCGCCGGACTGCCCCTGCGAGGTCATCGCGAACACGCCCAGCACGATGAACCCGAAGTGCGACACCGAGGTGTAGGCGACCAGCCGCTTGAGGTCGACCTGCCCGATCGCCAGGATCGCGCCGTAGATGACGCTGAGCACCGCGAGCGCGATGACGACCGGGGTGGCCCACTTGGCGGCGCCGGGGAACAGCTCCAGGCAGAACCGCAGCATCCCGTACGTGCCGACCTTGTCCAGCACGCCGACGATCAGCACCAGCGCCCCGGCGGGGGACTGCGCCGCCGCGTCCGGCAGCCAGGTGTGCACCGGCACCATCGGCGCCTTGATCGCGAACGCGACGAAGAAGCCGAGGAACAGCCACTTGGCCGTGGTCGGGTCGATCTGCAGCCGGGTCAGCTCGCTGAACAGGAACGTGCCGTGCCCGAGGCCGCCCTCGCTCGCCGGCCGGTTCGACAGCGGGTACAGCCAGATGACGGCCACCAGCATCAGCAGCCCGCCGAACAGCGAGTACAGCAGGAACTTGACCGCCGCGTACGACCGCTGCGCCCCGCCGTAGTACCCGATGATGAAGTACACCGGGACCAGCATGGCCTCGAAGAAGACGTAGAAGAGGAAGACGTCGGTCGCCGCGAAGACGCCGATCATCATCGCTTCCAGCGCCAGCAGGAGCGCGAAGTACGTCTTCACCGACCGGCGCGGCTCGGTGTCCACGCCGCCGGAGCGGTCCGCCTCGTGCCAGGACGCCAGGATCACCAGCGGGACGAGGACGACCGACAGCCCGATCAGGGTGAGCGCGACGCCGTCCACGCCGAGCGCCCAGTGCACGCCGAACGCGCGGATCCACCAGTACGTCTCGTCGAACTGGAAGCGCGGCCCGCCGGTGTCGAACTGGGACGCCATCACCAGCGTGACCGCCGCGACCAGCAGCGACACGCCGAGGGCGGTCCGCTTGGCCAGCTCCTCGCGGGCCCGCGGCAGCACGCCGACGACCAGCGCGCCCACCGCGGGGAGCGCGATCAGGACGGACAGCCAGGGAAAGTCCTTCATCAGACGTTCACCACCAGCAGCGCCGCCACGACGATGGCCGCACCGAAGAACATGGACAGGGCATAGGAGCGGACGAAGCCGGTCTGCACCCGCCGCAGGCGCCCGGAGCTGCCGCCGATACCCGCGGCCAGCCCGTTCACCAGGCCGTCCACGCCGCGGTTGTCGAACCAGACGGCCAGGCGGGTCAGCCACTGGCCGGGCCGCATCAGCAGCGACTCGTTGATGGCGTCGCCGTACAGGTCCTTGCGGGCCGCGACGGTGAGGAACGACCCGGCGGGCGCGGTGCGCGGCACCGGGCGGGCCCCGTACTGCCGCCACGCGATGCCCACGCCGATCAGCATCAGCACGAACGTCGCGGCGCCCGGGGCGGTGATCCAGTGGAACTCGCTCTCGTGCGGGTGGCCGACGACCGGGCCGAGGAACTCGGAGAACCCGCCGAGGATGAGGAAGCCGCCCGCGAACAGCGAGCCGACCGCCAGCAGCATCAGCGGCACGGTCATCACCTTCGGCGACTCGTGCGGGTGCGCGTCCTCGTCCCACCGCTTGTCGCCGTAGAACGTCATGAACATGACGCGGGACATGTAGTACGCGGTGATGCCGGCGCCGATGACCGCGCAGGTGCCGAGGATCGCGCCGGACGTGCCGCCCTTGTGGAAGGCGGCCTCGATGATCGCGTCCTTGGTGAACCAGCCCGACAGCAGCGGGAACCCGATGATCGCCAGGTAGCCCAGCCCGAACGTGGCCCAGGTGATCACCATGACGGCGCGCAGCGCGCCGTACCGGCGCATGTTGACGTCGTCGTTCATGCCGTGCATGACCGACCCGGCGCCGAGGAACAGGCCGGCCTTGAAGAACCCGTGCGCGATCAGGTGCGCGATGGCGAAGGCGTACCCGGCCGGGCCCAGCCCGGCGGCCAGCATCATGTAGCCGATCTGCGACATCGTCGAGCCGGCCAGGGCCTTCTTGATGTCGTCCTTGCCGCACCCGATGATCGCACCGGCCAGCAGGGTGGCCGCGCCCACGATCGTCACGGCCAGCTGAGCGTCCGGCGCCATCTCGAAGATCGGCGCGGACCGGACGATCAGGTACACGCCCGCGGTCACCATGGTCGCCGCGTGGATCAGCGCCGACACCGGGGTCGGGCCCTCCATCGCGTCCAGCAGCCAGGACTGCAGCGGCAGCTGCGCCGACTTGCCGCACGCGCCGAGCAGCAGCAGCAACCCGATCGCGGTCGCCGTGCCGGTGCTCAGCTGGGACGCGGCGCCCGCGTGCTCGGCGCCCTCACCGAGGATCTGCTCGAACCCGACCGTGCCGAAGGTCGCGAACATCAGCATCATCGCGGTGATGAAGCCGAAGTCGCCGACCCGGTTCACCACGAACGCCTTCTTGGCGGCGGTGGCCGCGCTGGGCTTGTGCTGCCAGAAGCCGATCAGCAGGTAGGACGCCAGGCCCACGCCCTCCCAGCCGATGAACATGGCCACGTAGTTGTCGCCCAGCACCAGCAGCAGCATCGCCGCCACGAACAGGTTCAGGTAGGCGAAGAACCGGCGCCGGTCGGGGTCGTGCTCCATGTAGCCGATGGAGTAGACGTGGATGAGCGTGCCCACCCCGGTGATCAGCAGCACGAAGCTGATGGACAGCGGGTCCACCAGCAGCCCCATGTCGATCTTGAACGATCCGACGTTCAGGAACTCCCACAGGTGCAGCGTGCGGCGCCGCTGCTCCGGGTCGTATCCGAGCATCTGGACGAACATCGCCGCGCCCACCACGAAGGACGCGGCCGACATGGCGACGCCGAGCAGATGCCCCCACCTGTCGGTGCGGCGCCCGCCCAGCAGCAGGACCGCCGCGCCGGCCAGCGGCAGCGCGATGAGGAGCCAGGCGGCAGCCTGGATGCCTTCCGCTTTCATCCCCGGCCTCTCAGTACTTCAGCAGGTTCGCGTCGTCGACCGACGAGGACCTGCGGGTTCTGAAGATGGTCATGATGATCGCCAGGCCCACCACGACCTCCGCGGCGGCCACCACCATCACGAAGAACGCGATGATCTGGCCTTCGAGGTTGCCGTGCATGCGGGCGAACGACACGAACGCCAGGTTCGTGGCGTTGAGCATGAGCTCGACGCACATGAACACCACGATCGCGTTGCGCCGGACCAGCACGCCGACGCCCCCGATGGTGAACAGGATCGCCGAGAGGGCCAGGTAGTGCGCTGCACTCATCGACCTGCCTCCCCTTCGCTCGTCGCGGCGCCGGCGCCGGAGCCGTCCGCGGCGCCGGACGCGGAAATGCCGCCCTTGGTCTCGCGCTCCTCGGAGCCGGCCTCGCCCGCCTCGGCGGCCGCGGCGCGCACCGCCGCCAGGTCCGCCTCGACGGCCGCGGTCTCGCTGCCGCCCTCCAGGTCGGCGTGCCGCCGCGCGGTGTCGACGCGGGCCGCGATGACCGGGCTGACCGACAGCTCCGACGGGGTGCCGTCGGGCAGCAGCGCCGGCATGTCGACCGCGTTGTGCCGGGCGTAGGTGCCGGGGCCGGGCAGCGGACCGGGGTGCTTGCCGGCGAGGAACCGCCGCTTGGACAGGTCCTTCTGCGTCGGCTTCGGCGTGAGGCGCTCGCGGTGCGCCAGCACCATCGCGCCCAGCGCGGCGGTGATGAGCAGCGCGCTGGTCGCCTCGAACGCGAACACGTACTTGCCGAACAGCAGCCGCGCCAGCCCGATGACGTTGCCGCCCTGGTTGGCCTGCGCCAGCCCGGCCGAGTCGCCCAGCGCCGCGTTGCCGAGCCCGGCGCCCAGCAGGACCACGAAGCCGAGCCCGGCGACCGCGGCCCACAGCCGCTGCCCGCGGATCGTCTCCACCAGCGAGTCGGTGGAGCTCACCCCGACCAGCATGAGCACGAACAGGAACAGCATCAGCACCGCGCCGGTGTAGACGATCACCTGGACGAACGCCAGGAACGGCGCGTCCTGGATCGCGTACAGCGCGGCCAGCGACAGCATCACCGTCGCCAGCAGCAGCGCCGAGTGCACCGCCCGGCGCATGAAGACCATGCCGAGGGCGGCCAGCACCGACACGATCGCCAGCAGCCAGAAGAAGAACGGCTCGCCCGACTGCTTGTCGGCGACCTGCGCCACCACGGGCGCGTGCTGGGCCGCCAGCGCCTGCGCGTTCACTTGTCGTCTCCGCTCTTGCGCGTGCGCCGGCCCTCGCGCGCCGCGGCCGCGTCGCCGCCCTCGCCCTGCGCGGCGGGCGCGGACTCCTCGGGCTGCAGGCCGAGGCGGTAGTAGTCCTCCTCGGTCTCGCCGAGCCGCATGGGGTGCGGCGGAGCCTCCATGCCCTCGCGCAGCGGCGCCAGCAGCATGTCCTTGGTGTAGATGAGGCTCTCGCGGCTGTCGTCGGCCAGCTCGTACTCGTTGGTCATCGTCAGCGCCCGGGTGGGGCACGCCTCGATGCACAGCCCGCACAGGATGCAGCGCAGGTAGTTGATCTGGTAGACGCGCCCGTACCGCTCGCCCGGGGAGTAGCGCTCCTCCTCGGTGTTGTCGGCGCCCTCCACGTAGATGGCGTCGGCGGGGCACGCCCAGGCGCACAGCTCGCACCCGACGCACTTCTCCAGGCCGTCCGGCCACCGGTTGAGCTGGTGGCGGCCGTGGAAGCGCGGCGCCGTCGGCTTCTTCACCTCGGGGTACTGGACGGTCTCGCTCTTCATGAACATCTGGTGGAACGAGACCCCGAACCCCTTGACCGGGTTCAGGAAGTCAGTGAGTGCCACGTGCGACCTCCTTGGACGAGGTACGGGACGGGGTGGGCTTCCCGGTCTTCCCGTGGTAGTGCGGGGCGTCCAGCGGCGGCACCGGGAAGCCGCCCGCGGCGTCGGCGGGAGCGCCGCCCTTGACCCGGTCCCGGGCGCCCGACGCGGCCTCGGCCTCCTCGGCGGGCTCGCCGCGGACCATCTCCCACAGCACGGTCGCGGCCAGGACGACGGCGGCGACGATCGCGACGATCAGCATGATCTGCCGGACCTCGTAGCCCTCGTTCTTGAAGGCCTGGATGGTGGCCACCAGCAGGATCCAGCCGAGCGAGAAGGGCATGAGCACCTTCCAGCCCAGCTTCATCAGCTGGTCGTAGCGGACCCGCGGCAGCGTACCGCGCAGCCAGATGAAGAAGAAGATGAACGCCCACACCTTCACCAGGAACCACAGCACCGGCCACCAGCCCTGGTTGGCGCCCTCCCAGAAGGTGGAGATCGGCGCGGGCGCGCGCCAGCCGCCCAGGAACAGGGTGGTGGCCAGCGCCGAGAGGGTCGCCAGGTTGATGTACTCGGCGAGGAAGAACATCGCGAACTTCAGCGACGAGTACTCGGTGTGGAACCCGCCGACGATCTCGCCCTCGCCCTCGGGCAGGTCGAACGGGATGCGGTTCGACTCGCCCATCATCGTGATCACGTAGACCGCGAAGGACGGGAACAGCAGCACCGCGTACCAGGCGTCCGCCTGCGCCGCCACGATCTCCGAGGTCGACATCGTCCCGGCGAACAGGAACACCGCCACGAACGACAGCGACATCGCGATCTCGTAGGAGATGATCTGCGCGGACGAGCGCAGCCCGCCCAGCAGCGAGTACGGCGACATCGACGACCAGCCGGCCAGCACCACCCCGTAGGCGCCCATCGACGCCATGGCCAGCACCAGCAGCACCGCCACCGGCAGGTCGGTGCCCTGCAGCGCGGTGCGGTGCCCGAAGATCGACACCTCGGGGCCGAACGGGATGATCGAGAAGGAGATGAACGCCGGGGTCGCCGAGATCACCGGCGCCAGGACGAACACCACCTTGTCGACCCCGCGGGGGACGATGTCCTCCTTCAGCGCAAGCTTGATGCCGTCGGCGAGGCCCTGCAGCAGCCCGAAGGGGCCCGCCCGGTTGGGGCCGACGCGCAGCTGCATCCGGCCGATGACCCGCCGCTCGACCCACATGGTCAGCAGGACGGTCACCACCAGGAAGACGAAGATGACCAGGACCTTGCCGCCGATCAGCCACCAGGGGTCCTTGCCGAAGTCCTCCAGGGTGGGCCCGTCGCCGGCGGGCGCGGCGGCCAGTGCGGTCAAGCTCATGCGGCACCTCCAGCCGTGGTCGCGGAACCGGCGGCGGCGATCTCACCCGGCGCGATCTTGACGATCTGGCCGGCGTCGGCGCCGAGCTCCCGGTACAGCGCGCAGCCCGCGGAGTTGGTGGGCAGCCACACCACGCGGTCGGGCAGGTCCGGGACGATCTCCAGCGGCAGCGTCAGCGAGCCGCGGGTCTGCGAGGACACCGTGACCGCGCCGCCCTCGGCCACGCCGATCTCGGCGGCGGTCGCGGGCGACAGCCGGGCCACGGCGGGCTTGGCGGTGCCCGCCAGGTGCGGCTCGCCGTCCTGCATGCGGCCCTTGTCCAGCAGCAGCCTCCAGGTCGCCAGCAGCGCCTCGCCCTCGCCGGGACGCGGCGGCACGAACGGCGTCGCGTCCGGCGCCGCCGGCCGCTCGCCCCGGTAGGCGCCCAGCTCGGTCAGCTCGCGGCGGGCGGCGGCCGGGTCGGTCAGGCCCAGGTGCACGTCCATCTCGTCGGCCAGGGCGTTGAGCACCCGCAGGTCCGACAGCTTGCCGGAGGACTTCAGCGCGGCGTCGAACGGGCGGCCGCGGCCCTCCCAGTCGACGAACGTGCCGGACTTCTCCTGGACCGCCGCGACCGGCAGCACCACGTCGGCGCGGTCGGTGACGGCGCTGACCCGCTGCTCCAGGCTCACCACGAACGACGCCGCCTCCAGCGCCTCCAGCGCGGCGACCGGGTCCGGCAGGTCGTCGGGGTCGACCCCGCCGACCAGCAGCGCGCCGCGCTCGGTCTTGGCGGCGGCGAGGATGCCGGCGGTGTCGCGGCCGGGCGCGGCGGGCAGGTCGGCCACGCCCCACACGCGGGCGACCTCGGCGCGCGCGTCCGGGTCGGTGACGGGGCGGCCGATCGGCAGCAGCCCGGGCAGCGCCCCGGCCTCCAGCGCGCCGCGCTCGCCAGCCCGGCGCGGCACCCACGCGATCTTCGCGCCGGTGACCTGGCCGAGCCGCACCAGGGCGGACAGCGCGCCGGGGCTGGTCGCCAGCCGCTCCCCGGCCAGCACGACCGCGCCGGGCTCCGACAGCAGCCGGTGGACCGCCGCGGCCTCCTCGGCGCCGAGCGGCGCCCCCGCGGACGGCTGGGAGCCGTCGCCGGCGGTGATGAGGGCCCCGATCACCTCGGCCTCGGCGCCCGGCAGGGTCCGCAGCAGGGTGCCGCCCATCTTCTTCAGGCCGCGGGTGGCGTACGGGGCGATGGAGTAGACCTTCACGCCCTTCTTGCGGAAGCCCTTGCGCAGCCGCAGGAAGACGATCGGCGACTCCTCCTCCGGCTCGAACCCGGCGAGCAGCACCGCCGGGGCCTTCTCCAGCTCGGTGTAGGACACCTCGATGGAGCGGCCCGCGACCGAGGAGGCGAGGAACTCGGCCTCCTCGCGCGAGTGCGGACGGGCGCGGAAGTCGATGTCGTTGGTGCCGAGCGCGACCCGCGCGAACTTGGCGTAGGCGTAGGCGTCCTCGAGGGTGAGCCGTCCGCCGGTGAGCACGCCCGCGTTGCCGCGCGCCGCCGCCAGCCCCTTGGCCGCGATGGCGAGCGCCTCGGGCCAGGACGCGGTCTCCAGCACGCCGTCCTCGTTGCGGACCAGCGGGTGGGTGAGCCGGTCGGGCTGGGTGGCGTAGGTGAACGCCCACCGGCCCTTGTCGCAGTTCCACTCCTCGTTGACCTGCGGGTCGTCCCCGGCCAGCCGCCGGGTGACCTTGCCGCGCCGGTGGTCGGTGCGCAGCGCGCAGCCGGAGGCGCAGTGCTCGCAGACGCTCGGCGTGGACACCAGGTCGAACGGGCGGGCCCGGAACCGGTACGCCGCGCCGGTCAGCGCCCCCACCGGGCAGATCTGCACGGTGTTGCCGGAGAAGTAGGACTGGAACGGCCGGTCCTGGGCGGCCCCGACCTGCTCCTTGGCGCCGCGTTCGAACAGGTCGATGAACGGGTCCCCGGCGATCTGGTCGGAGAAGCGGGTGCAGCGCGCGCACTGGATGCACCGCTCGCGGTCCAGCAGCACCTGGCTGGACAGCGCGATCGGCTTGGGGAAGGTGCGCTTGGTCTCGGTGAACCGCGACTCGCCCCGGCCGTTGGACATCGCCTGGTTCTGCAGGGGGCACTCGCCGCCCTTGTCGCAGATCGGGCAGTCCAGCGGGTGGTTGATCAGCAGCAGCTCCATCACGCCGTGCTGGGCCTTGTCGGCGACCGGCGAGGTGAGCTGCGTCTTGACGACCATCCCCGGCATGACCTGGGTGGTGCAGGACGCCTGCGGCTTGGGCATGGCGCGCCCGTTGCCGGCGTCGGGGATCTCCACCAGGCACTGGCGGCACGCCCCGACCGGGTCGAGCAGCGGGTGGTCGCAGAACCGCGGGATCTGGATGCCCAGCAGCTCGGCGGCCCGGATGATCAACGTGCCCTTGGGCACCTCGATCTCGAAGCCGTCGATCGTGACCGGCACCATCTCCTCGGCCGGGACAACCTCGTCGTCGCGGGACTTGCCCTGACCCGCGGCGCCGCCACTAACCGTCACCGTCATCGGTCCTCACCTCCGGCCCAAATCGTCGATTTGGCCGGGTCGAACGGACAGCCGCCCTGCTCGAAGTGCTGGAGGTACTCGTCGCGGAACAGCTTGATGGACGACGTGACCGAGCTGGTCGCGCCGTCGCCGAGCGCGCAGAACGACCGTCCGAGGATGTTGTCGGACAGGTCGAGCAGGGTCTCCAGGTCCTCCTCGGTGCCCTGCCCGGCCTCCAGCCGCTTGAGCATCTGCTTGTACCAGTACGTGCCCTCGCGGCACGGCGTGCACTTGCCGCACGACTCGTGGGCGTAGAACTCCGACCAGCGCAGCACGGCCCGCACCACGCAGGTGGTCTCGTCGAAGATCTGCAGTGCCCGGGTGCCCAGCATGGACCCGGCCGCGCCGACCGACTCGAAGTCCAGCGGGACGTCCAAGTGCTCCTCGGTGAAGATCGGGGTGGACGAGCCGCCCGGCGTCCAGAACTTCAGCCGGTGCCCCGCGCGGATGCCGCCCGCCATGTCGAGCAGCTCCCGCAGCGTCACGCCGAGCGGCGCCTCGTACTGCCCGGGCCGGGTGACGTGCCCCGACAGCGAGAAGATCCCGAAGCCCTTGGACTTCTCCGTGCCCATCGAGGCGAACCAGTCCGCCCCGTTGGCCACGATCGAGGGAACCGAGGAGATCGACTCGACGTTGTTGATGACCGTAGGGCCGCCGTACAGGCCGGCGACGGCCGGGAAGGGAGGCTTGAGTCGGGGTTGACCGCGGTAGCCCTCCAGCGAGTCCAGCAGCGCCGTCTCCTCGCCGCAGATGTAGGCGCCGGCGCCGGTGTGCACGACCAGGTCCAGGTCGTACCCGGAGCCGAGGATGTCCTTGCCGAGGTAGCCGGCCTCGTACGCCTCGGCGACCGCCTGCTGCAGGCGCCGGATGACGTGCAGCACCTCGCCGCGCACATAGATGAACGCGTGGTTGGACCGGATCGCGTAGGCGCTGATGACGATGCCCTCGACCAGCACGTGCGGGTTGGCCATCATCAGCGGGATGTCCTTGCACGTGCCCGGCTCGGACTCGTCGGCGTTGACCACCAGGTACCGCGGGTTGGGGCTGTTCGGCGGCAGGAACCCCCACTTCATGCCGGTGGGGAAGCCCGCGCCGCCGCGCCCGCGCAGCCCGGAGTCCTTGACCGCCTGCACGATGGCGTCGGGGTCCATCGTGAGCGCCTTGCGCAGCGCCCGGTAACCGCCCGTCCGCTCGTAGCCCTCGCGGGTGAACGAGTCGGGCTGGTCCCAGTTCTTGGTGAGGACGGGGGTGAGCGTCGTGGTCACTGATCGCCGCCTTCCTGGCTGCCGGACTCGGCCGGCCCCTCGCCGTCGCCGTCCGCCGGCGGAGCGGTCCAGCCGTTGCGCTTGGCGACCTCCAGGCCGCGCAGCGACTCGGGCCCGGCCTGCACGCCCTCGTGCGCCCGGCCGTCGGGGAACCCCGCCAGGATCCGGGACGCCTCCTTCCAGGTGCACAGCTTGTCCGGACCGCGCGTGGGGCGGACCTCCTTGCCCGCGCGCAGGTCGTCGACGAGCTTCTTGGCCTTCTCGGGAGTCATGTTGTCGAAGAACTCCCAGTTGACCGTCATGACGGGCGCGAAGTCGCAGGCCGCGTTGCACTCGATGCGCTCCAGCGACACCTTCCCGTCCTCGGTGGCCTCGTCGTGGCCGACGCCGAGGTGCTCGCTGAGCTCCTCCCAGATCTGGTCGCCGCCCATCACCGCGCACAGGGTGTTGATGCACACCCCGACGTGGTACTCGCCGACCGGCCGGCGCTTGTACATGGTGTAGAACGTGGCGACGCCGGTGACCTGCGCGGGCGTGATGCCGAGCTGCTCGGCGCAGAACTCGATGCCGTCCTGGCTGATGTAGCCGTCCTCCGACTGCACCAGGTGCAGCAGCGGCAGCAGCGCCGACCGGGGCTTGGGGTACCGCGCGATGATCTCCTTGGCGTCCCGTTCCAGCCGCTGCCGGGTCTCGACGGAATAGCTCACCGGTCGACTCCCCCCATCACCGGGTCAATGCTGGCGACCGCCGCGATCACGTCGGCGACCATGCCGCCCTCGCACATCGCCGGGACGGCCTGCAGGTTGGTGAACGACGGGTCGCGGAAGTGCACGCGGTACGGGCGGGTGCCTCCGTCGCTGACCACGTGCACGCCGAGCTCGCCGCGCGGCGCCTCGATCGCGGCGTACGCCTGCCCGGCCGGGACGCGGAAGCCCTCCGTCACCAGCTTGAAGTGGTGGATCAGCGCTTCCATCGAGGTGCCCATGATGTGCGCGATGTGGCGGGGCGAGTTGCCCATGCCGTCCGCGCCGATGGCCAGCTGGGCCGGCCACCCGATCTTCTTGTCCTCGATCATCACGGGGCCCTTGACCGAGTGCAGCCGGTCCACGCACTGCTCGACGATCTTGAGGGACTCCTCCATCTCGCGCATGCGGACCAGGTAGCGCCCGTACACGTCGCAGGTGTCCTCGGTGGCCACCTCGAAGTCGTAGGTCTCGTAGCCGCAGTACGGCTGCGACTTGCGCAGGTCCCACGGCAGACCCGTGGCGCGCAGCACCGGGCCGGTCACGCCGAGGGCCATGCAGCCGGTCAGATCCAGGTACGCGATGTCCTTGGTGCGCGCCAGGTAGACCGGGTTGTCGTCCATGAGCTTGCGCAGCGCCTGGATCCGCTTGGGCATCCGGTCCAGGTAGTCGCGGATCTTGCTGAGCGCGCCGCTCGGCAGGTCCTGCGCCACGCCGCCGGGCCGGACGTACGCCATGTTCATCCGCAGCCCGGTGATCTCCTCGAACAGGTCGAGCGTGTGCTCGCGATCGATGAACCCGTTGAGCATCACCGTGCTGGCGCCGAGCTCGAGGCCGAACGTCGCGATCGCCACCAGGTGCGAGGAGATCCGGTTGAGCTCCATCATCATCACCCGGATGATCTGGGCCCGCTCGGGGATCTGGTCCTCGATGCCGAGCAGCTTCTCCACGCCCAGGCAGTACGCCGTCTCGTTGAAGATCGGCGACAGGTAGTCCATCCGGGTGCAGAACGTGGTGCCCTGCGTCCAGGTGCGGAACTCCATGTTCTTCTCGATGCCGGTGTGCAGGTAGCCGATGCCCACCCGGCACTCCGTCACCGTCTCACCGTCGAGGGTGAGGATGAGCCGCAGCACCCCGTGGGTGGACGGGTGCTGCGGACCCATGTTGACCACCAGGCGCTCGTCGCCCAGGTCCTCGGCGGCGGACACGACCTGGTCCCAGTCCTGCCCGCTGACGTCGAAGACCTTGCCCTCGAACGCCTCCTCGGCGGCGTACGCGTCGTACTCGGTGTACTTGGTGGAGGGGCTCACGTGTACGACCTCCGCTGGTCAGGCGGCGGAGTCTGCGCTCCGCGGTACTCGACGGGGATGCCGCCGAGGGGGTAGTCCTTGCGCTGCGGGTGGCCCACCCAGTCGTCGGGCATCTCGATGCGGGTCAGCGCCGGATGCCCGTCGAACACGATGCCGAAGAAGTCGTAGGTCTCCCGCTCGTGCCAGTCGTTGGTCGGGTAGATCGACACAATCGACGGGATGTGCGGGTCGGCGTCGGGACAGGTGACCTCCAGCCGGACCCGCCGGTTGTGCGTGATGGAGCACAGGTGGTAGACGGCGTGCAGCTCCGCCCCGGCGTCCTGAGGGTAGTGCACGCCGGACACCCCGGTGCACAGCTCGAACCGCAGGTCGGGCTCGTCGCGCAGCCGCCGCGCCACGTCCGGCAGCCGCTCCCGCTTGACGAAGAACGTCAGCTCGCCCCGGTCCACCACGACGCGTTCCACCGCGTCGTCGAAGTCCGGAACGGACCGCTCCAGAGCGTCGGCGATCTCGTCGAACTCGCCCGGCTCGCCGGTCACGTCCGGTCCGCCGTACGGACGCGGCGTCGACACCTTGGGCGCCTGCCGCACCACCAGGCGGCCGTACCCGGAGGTGTCGCCGGTGGTCTTGGCGCCGAACATGCCGCGCCGGACGATCGGCTGCTGCAGCCGGTCCTGCGCGGCCTTCGCGGGCAGCCGGTCGGCGGACTGCTCGGCCCGCTGCTCAGGGTGCTGCGAGCTCATGCCGCACCTCCCGACTGGCCGAGCAGCGGCAGCTGCCGCCGCTTGGCCTCCTCCAGCTCGGCGATCTGCCGCTCGCGCTGCGCGCCGAGCTTGGTGTTGCGGATCTTGTCGTGCAGCTTGAGGATCGCGTCCAGCAGCATCTCCGGACGCGGCGGGCAGCCCGGCAGGTAGATGTCCACCGGGACGATGTGGTCCACGCCCTGCACGATGGCGTAGTTGTTGAACATGCCGCCGGACGACGCGCACACGCCCATCGCGATGACCCACTTGGGCTCGGTCATCTGGTCGTAGACCTGCCGCAGCACCGGCGCCATCTTCTGGCTCACCCGGCCCGCCACGATCATCAGGTCGGCCTGCCGCGGCGTGGCCGAGGCGCGCTCCATGCCCCACCGGGAGAAGTCGTGCCGCGGGTCGCCGGTCGCCATCATCTCGATGGCGCAGCAGGCCAGGCCGAACGTCGCCGGCCACACCGAGCTGGCGCGCGCCCACCCGGCGACCTGCTCCACCGTCGTCAGCAGGAAACCGCTCGGGAGTTTCTCTTCCAGGCCCATGTCAGTCCCACTCCAGACCACCGCGCCGCCAGATGTAGGCGTACGCCACCAGCACGGTGAGGATGAACAAGACCATCTCCACCAGACCGAAGAGGCCCAGCCGGTCGAACGCGACCGCCCAGGGGTAGAGGAAGATGATCTCGATGTCGAAGACGATGAACAGCATCGCCGTCAGGTAGTACTTCACCGGGAAGCGCCCGCCGCCCACCGGCTGCGGGGTCGGCTCGATGCCGCACTCGTACGCCTCAAGCTTGGCGCGGTTCCACCGCTTGGGGCCGGTGAGTGACGCCATCACCACCGAGAAGACGGCGAACCCGAAGGCGAGCACCCCCAGCACGATGATCGGAACATAGAGATCCATGTCTCTACAGCCCCTCCTCGGTTCGTACGACGCTGTACGGGGCACACGGTCCGATACCGCCCACGGGGATGCGGGCGGCGCGGGCCGGGCGCGCCGACGCGGTGGCATGACCTGCCGCGTGTCCGTGAGCCCCCTCACGCACACGGGTCGCCACCCTAGCCAAGGTGACCAAATGCACTCCCCTCGGGGGTCGCCTCCAGGCGCCGCCGCGCCCCTTCAGCCCGCTCATGCCCTGCCTCCCGCAGGCTTCCGGGGCGCACGCAAGGCGACGCCTTCCCTCGTCGCTCCTACGTCGCTCCTCAGTCCAGGCGCCGCCGCGCCCCTTCAGCCCGCTCATGCCCTGCCTCCCGCAGGCTTCCGGGGCGCACGCAAGGCGACGCCTTCCCTCGTCGCTCCTACGTCGCTCCTCAGTCCAGGCGCCGCCGCGCCCCTTCAGCCCGCTCATGCCCTGCCTCCCGCAGGCTTCCGGGGCGCACGCAAGGCGACGCCTTCCCTCGTCGCTCCTACGTCGCTCCTCAGTCCAGGCGCCGCCGCGCCCCTTCAGCCCGCTCATGCCGCCGGCGCCACCTTCTGCATCGCGTTGATGACGCGGTCCATCATGTCGCCGCCGCGCCGGTCGGTGAGGTTGGCCAGCAGCTTCAGCGTGAAGCGCATCAGGGTCGGGTGCGGCAGGCCGTGCGAGGTGAGGAACTTCATCACCCGCGGGTCGCCGATCGCCTGGACGAAGATACGGGCCAGCGTGAAGTAGCCGCCGTGCTCCTCCTTGAGGATGCGCGGGTACTCGTGCAGCGTGCGCTCGCGCTGCGCGGGGGTGCGCCGGGCCAGCGCCTGCACCATGATCTCGGCGGCCAGCCGGCCGGACTCCAGCGCGTAGTCGATGCCCTCGCCGTTGAACGGGTTGATCATGCCGCCCGCGTCGCCGACCAGCAGCATGCCGCGGGTGTAGTGCGGCTGGCGGTTGAAGCCCATGGGCAGCGCGGCGCCGCGGATCGGGCCGGTGGCGTGGTCCTCGTCGAACTGCCACTCCTCCGGCATCTGGGCGCACCAGGCGCGCATCATGCCGCGGTAGTCGACGTTCTGGAACGCCTTGCTGGTGTTGAGCAGGCCGAGGCCCACGTTGGAGGTGCCGTCGCCGACCGGGAACACCCAGCCGTAGCCGGGCAGCAGCCGCTCCCCGTCCCACAGCTCCAGCCACGCCTCCATGTAGTCGTCGTCGTGGCGCGGCGTGCGGAAGTAGCGGCGGACGGCCACGCCCATGGGGCGGTCGGGGCGGCGGCGCACCCCCATGGCGACCGACAGGCGGCTGGAGTTGCCGTCGGCCGCCACCACCAGCGGCGCGTGGAACTCCACCTCCTCGCCCTCGTACTTGGCGGTGACGCCGATGATGCGGTCGGTGCGCTCGTCGAGGATCGGGCCGGTGACGGCGCAGCCCTGCAGCAGCCGGGCGCCCGCCTTGGCGGCGTGCTCGGCCAGCAGCTGGTCCAAGTCCATGCGGGGGCGCACCAGGCCGAAGTCGGGGAAGCTGGCGAGCTCGGGCCAGGGCAGCTCGATCTTGACGCCGCCGCCGTAGATGCGCAGCCCCTTGTTGCGGGCCCACCCGGGCGCGTTGAGGTCGACGCCCATGGCGACCAGCGCGCGCACCGCGCGCGGCGTCAGACCGTCACCGCAGATCTTGTCGCGCGGGAACGCGGCCTTCTCCAGCAACAGCACGTCGAGGCCCGCCTGGGCCAGCCAGTAAGCCGTCGACGACCCGGCGGGGCCGGCCCCGACGACGATGACGTCTGCCTGTCGGGTGGAGTCGGTCACAGCGTTCCTTCTCAGCTCGTTCGCTTGTGAAGTACTTCACAAGGTTTTCGTCCGCGAGTCTATTCCTTCTTGACGGTGGATGGGTACTTCGGCCCCGTCCCGTTTTTGGACCGGTCCCAGCCACCCGTGCACGTCGTCACCCCGGGTTCACCGCGCGGTGGAGCGCCACCACCCCGAACGTCAGGTTCCGCCAGCGCACCGACGCCCACCCCGCCTCCTGCAGCAGGCGCGCCAGCGCCGCCTGGTCGGGCCAGGCCAGCGTCGACTCGGCGAGATAGCGGTAGGAGTCGGGGTTGGAGCTCACCCTGGCCAGCATCGGCAGCCCGAACCGCAGGTGCAGCCGGTGCCCGAAGCGCAGCAGCGCGTTGGGCGGGTGACTGACCTCACACACCACCAGCCGTCCGCCCGGGCGGGTGACCCGCCGCAGCTCCCGCAGCGCCGCGACCGTGTCGGCGACGTTGCGCAGCCCGAACGAGATCGTGGTCGCGTCGAACGCCCCGTCGGCGAACGGCAGGCGCAGCGCGTCCCCGGCCACGAACCGCAGCCCCTCCGTCCCGCCGTTGCGGCGCGTCCCCACGCGCAGCATCCCGAGGGAGAAGTCGCAGGCGACCGTGCGGGCTCCGGCGGCGGCGAACGGCACCGCCGAGGTGCCGGTGCCGGCCGCGAGATCCAGCACCGTCTCACCGGGCGCGACGTCCAGCGCCCTGACGACCTCACGCCGCCAGCGCCGGTCGCGTCCGCCGGTCATGAGGCTGTTGAGCAGGTCGTAGCGTTCGGCGGTGCGGTCGAACATCGCGGCCACGTCGCTCGGCCGCTTGTCGAGAGAGGCGCGGGTCATGGCCCCACCCTATGGGGCGCGTCAGGTGTCCTCTTTGGCGCGGGCCTCTTCGAAGCGGCGGCGGCGTTCGTTCAGGGCCGCGACCACGGCCGCCGACATCGCGTCGCGCTGGCCGGACAGCAGCACGTAGCTGATCAACCCGCTGATGAGCAGCGCGCCCAGCAGCAGGAACAGGGGCGCCTTCTGCAGCGGCGTCAGCCAGAGCACGCCCGCGGTGGCCAGGAAGATGCCCAGGCGGGCGGCGGTGTAGACGAGGACGGGTCGCATGGCGTTTTCGAGCGTACCCCCGCCCCTCGCCTGCCCCGCCACCGCCCGGGCCGTTGGCGACGGCGCCGGTTCTGGCGTGGACGTCGAGGAACGTCACGCGTGGACGTCGAGGTACGTCAGGCGTAGACGTCGAGGAACAGGGCCGGGTCGACGTTGCCGCCCGACAGGACCGACACGTAGGTGCGCGCGTCCGGCAGCTCGTGGCGGCGGAACAGGTACGCGGCGGCCCCCACCGCTCCGGCGGGCTCGGCGATGAGGCGGGCCTCGCGGGCCAGCCGGCGCATCGCCTGGCGGATCTCGTCCTCGGTGACCGTGACGATGTCGTCGACGTACTCGCGGATGTGCGCGAACGGCACCTCGCCGACGCACTGGACGCGCAGGGCGTCGGCGACGGTGCGGCCCGTCTCCTCCGGCGCCCACGCGACGGGACGGCCGGCGCGCAGCGAGTCCCGGGCGTCGGCGGCGAGCTCCGGCTCGACGCCGATCACCTTGGCCTTCGGACGCAGCGCCTTGACCGCGGCGGCCACGCCCGACAGCAGCCCGCCGCCGCCCACCGGGACGAGCACCGCCTCGACGTCCGGGCAGTCCTGGACGATCTCCAGTCCCACCGTGCCCTGCCCGGCGACGATCCGCTCGTCGTCGAACGGCGGGATCAGCGTGAAGCCGTGCGCCTCGGCCAGCTTGGCCGCGGTGGCGGTCCGGGCCTCCATGGTCGGTTCCACATAGACGATTTCGGCGCCGTGCTTCATGCAGGCGTCGACCTTCACGCCCGGAGTGGTGTGCGGAATGACCAGCACCGCGCGGATACCGAGCAGTCGCGCGCTGTAAGCGACGGCCTGTGCGTGGTTGCCGCTCGAGTGCGTCACCACGCCGCGGGCGCGCCGCTCCTCGGGCAGCGCCGAAATCGTCGCGTATGCGCCGCGCACCTTGAATGCGCCGATCGGCTGGAACGACTCGGCCTTCAGGACGAGCGCGGGGTCGGTCGACGGAAAGGCGATGAGCGGGGTCCGCGCGGCGACTCCCGCCAGCCGCTCCGCCGCCCGCTCGATGTCCGCCAGGGACACAAGATCCGACATGGAAGGGAGACTATGCGCCCCGCCGGGCCGGCCGGAAAGCACCGACCGGAATGCCGCGGTCACGGCGGGTCGGGGCGCCGGCGGGGCGGCGGAACATTCCAGCGCGCTGCCGGGACCGCTGTGGCCGCCGAGACCGATGTCTCCTTTACTTCTCGTTATTTACGCAGGTCAAGCGACTACGCTCGGTGATCTTTTACGAAAACAAGGGAGAAATCGGTCTTGAACCGCCACACTAGAAACCAGTCCACCCGCACCGAGAGCGGGACAAAGGGGGAGAGACAACGTGGAAAGCACCAGCGAGCGCCTGCTGACCCCCGGAGAGGTCGCCGCCCTCTTCCGGGTCGATCCGAAGACGGTCACCCGATGGGCCGCGGCGGGCCGGATCAGCAGCATCCGCACTCCCGGAGGCCACCGCCGCTTCCGCGAGTCGGAAGTGCACGCGCTGCTGCGCGGGGAAGAGCCGGTCGCCGAGCACTCGGCGCGCTGACCCGGCGCGGCCGGTCCGTCCGGCCCGGTCCGCCCGGCGGCGACCCCTCCGCCCGGCGCCCGGTCCCGCGATCACCCCTCCGCCCCGGACGGGCCGTCGCCCTCCACGCCCGCCTTCCACTCCTCGAACCGGCGCAGTAGATCCGCGTCCTCGTCCCGCCACCGGCGGCGCTTCTCCTCCAGCTCCTCCTCGGTCAGCGACTGGCCGAGGAGCCGGTCGTAGTCGGGGTCGTCGGGACCGATCTCCACATACGCCTGGGCGATGATCCGTCCCGATCCCTCCGCGGAGTCGGCCAGGACGCTGCGGGGAACGCGGAGCCTGCCGTCGGGCAGCCGGATCACGTACATCGTCGATCACCTTCGGTGCTGGTCGTCGCGCGTCGGCGTGCGCCGTTCGCCGGAGCGGGTCGGCCGGTCGTCGTCGCGGGTCGCGTCGCGGGTCGCGGGGATCGGCATGTCAGATTCCGAAGCGTCGGTTGAAGAAGAGCATGACGTCCAGCGCCAGCCGGATGTCGCCGGCGAGCATATCGACCAGAGCGGGGCGCTGGCGGGAGGAGATCGCGGCGAACGCGTCGGCGAAGAACTCGCGGCGGCCGAGCGCGTCGGGCTGCTTGTGGAAGTCGCTCGCCAGATGCGGGCGCACCCGGTCGTAGAGGGCGCGGAACTCCGGGCTGTCGGACGTCCAGCCGTCCGGGCCGCCGTCGATGTCGTCGAGGGCGTGGCCGACCTCGTGCATCATCACGTCCGGGGTCGGCGACGGCCGGTCGCCCACGACGATCTTCCGGTCGCCGTACGCGCCGGCGCAGACGTCCCAGGTGGCGGTGCCGGACGGCAGCGGCCGGTCGCGCAGGTGGCCCATGTCGTCCAGCTGGGGGACGCCGCCCGGCCCGACGTAGATGCCGTCCAGCCCGGCGGCCAGCTTGACCTTCAGCGGGTCGGGCAGGGCCGCCAGGCTCTCCACCGCGCGGATCACCTCGGGCGTGGGCGGGCCCTGCCGGGCGTCCCACTGCCGGTGCAGGATGCTCTCCAGGACGCCGCAGTGCCGCCGCCCGTCCGGGGGGTGCGGCACGCCCGGCGGGTGCGGTTCGGCCCGCGGCGGCCGCGGATCGTCGAGTTCGTAGTCGCTCCAGGAGAAGCCGTCGCCGGGGCCGACGCGCCTGCCGCGCGGCGGCCGGACCCCGCGGGCCGGGGCGTCCGGCCCGGCGGCGTCGGCGGCCGCGGCGGTGAACTCGTCGTCGCGCCCGGCCTTGCGGAACCGGCCGAAGCGGTCGCGCGGCTGGTTGGTCCGCGGCCGCACCCGGCGCGTGCCCCGGACCGGCTCCGGGGGCGAGTCCGGCGGCGACGGGGAGTACGTCGCGTCCCTGCCCCTGCTCTCCCGGAGCTTGCGGTGGATGCCTCTGAAGCGCATCGGGCTCCTCTGTCAGCGGGCCTGCTTCGGGCCCCTGTGGCAGGGTAAGCCCCCGACCGACTCCCCGTCATCCCGGCCAGTTAGGGATTACCCTCGTGTCATGGTGTACGCGCTGCTTGCTCTCGCGCTGGTCGGTGTGTGGCTGTTCTGCCTGTTCGACGTGCTGAGCACCGATGAGGGAGACGTACGCCATCTGCCCAAGTTCGGCTGGTTTCTGATCGTGCTGCTCGGTGCCCTTCCCGGAGCGGCCCTGTGGCTGATCCTGGGCCGCCCCCGCCGTCCCCTGGCGGTCGGCATGTCCGGCGCCTGGCCGGGCGCCGACAGCCGCCCGGACGCGCCCAAGGGCCCCGACGACGACCCGGCCTTCCTGCGCGAGCTGGACCGCCGCCTGCGCGGCGAGGACGGCCGCGCCTGACCTCCTCTCCGCGCGCGCCGGGCGCGCTCCCCCTGCGCGTCAGGCGTAGGAGTGCAGACCCGAGAACATGTAGTTGACGCCGAAGAAGTTGAACAGCAGCGCGGCGAAGGCCACCAGCGACAGGACCGCGGCGCGACGGCCCTTCCACCCGGCGGTCGCCCGGGCGTGCAGGTAGGCCGCGTACCCGATCCAGGTGACGAAGGACCAGATCTCCTTGGGGTCCCAGCCCCAGTAGCGGCCCCACGCCTCGTCCGCCCAGACGGCGCCCATGACGATCGCGGTCGTCCAGATCGGGAAGGCGAACGTGGTGACGCGGAACGCCAGCCGGTCGAGGGTCCCGGTCGCCGGGATGCGCGCCCACACGCCCTCGGCGGCGCCGCCCTTGGCCTCCCGCCGCGACTTGAGCATGTACAGGACCGTGGCCGCGCCCGCGACGGTGAACGCGCCGGTCGCCACGATCGCGGCGCTGACGTGGATGGCGATCCAGTACGAGTTGAGCGCCGGGACGACCGGACCCACCGAGTCGTAGAGCCAGATGTTGGCGACGCCGAGCGCGACCACCGCGGCCAGCATCACGAACGCGCCGAGGAACCGGGCCCCGGACCGCCACATGACGATCAGGAAGGCGGTCACCGCGGCGAACGCGATCGCGGTGAGGAACTCGTACATGTTCGCCCACGGCCACCGGCCGGCGGCGGCCGCGCGCGTCACGAGCACGCCCAGGTGCGCGCCCCAGCCCAGCACGTTGAGCACGACGGCCAGCCGCGCCCAGTCGACCTCGCGGCGTTGGGACGCGTCGTCGGCGTCCGCCGCGCCGGAACCGGCGGCCGCCGCGGCCCTGTCGTCGACCGCGACCGCGGCCGCGTCCGCGCCGCCGCGGCCTCCGACGCCGGCCGCCACCTTGACCTCGACCTTGGCCTTGGTCTTGGTCTTGGTCTCGACCTCGACCTCGGCCCCGGTCTCGGCGTCCGCCGGGCGGCGGCGGAAGCCCAGGTCGGCCGCGTAGGCGACCATGGCGACGATGTACAGCACGACGGTGCTCAACATGAGCTTGTCGCTCAGCTCGGCGAGCTCGGCGCTACTCACCTGGTCACTCCTTCGGTTCGGTTGCCGACGCGTCCGCCCCGCCGGACCCGGCCGTGGCAGGGGCGCCGGGCCCGGATTCCCCGGCGGCGTCCCGGGGCCCGCGCAACGCGGTGACGATGTCGTCGAATTCGGATGTCGGGTGGCCGAGCGTGAGCCCGCCGACGTCGACCACGGTACGCCCGTCGCCCGCGGCCCGCGCACGGACCCACACCCTGCGGCGACGCACCATGAGCGACGCGGCCACGCCCGCCACGGCCAGGATGGCCGCGACCAGAGCGGGCAGGCGGCCCGGGTCGTGGTTGACCGACAGGCTCGCCCACTCCCGGACGCCCTCGAACGTGATGGAGCCGGAGCCGTCGGGGAGCGTGAACGTCTGACCGGGCTCCAGCAGCTTCTGCCCGCCCTTCACCGGGTGCAGCGTCTTGCCGATGCCCTCCAGCCGGTACACCGACTGGGGGGTCCCCGAGTCCAGGCCGATGTCGCCCTTGAACGCGGTGATGGTCACCACCGGGCGCAGCGCCGCGGGGAACGCGGAGACGATCTGCTTGCCGTCCTTGGCCGACACCGCCGTGGGCCACAGGATCGCGTAGAACGCCAGCTGCTCGGGCTCGGCGTCCGGGGCCTTGACGACGCCCTCGGAGGTGTAGGTGCGCTGCTCCATCGGCAGGAACGGCACGGCGTCCTGGTAGGCGACGTTGCCCTTGGCGTCGCGCACCGTGAACACCGGCGCGTACCCGTGGTTGATCAGGTACACCTTGGCGCCGCCCACGTTGAGGGGGTGGTTGACGCGCAGGTCGTAGCGGGTCTCCGGCGCGTCGGGGGTCTCCCGGTAGCGCAGCTTTGCCACGTAATCGGTGGCCTGGCCGCGCCGCTCCCCCTTGGTCTCGTAGGTGGCGGTGAAGTCCTCCAGCCGGAACGAGAACGGGGCCAGGTCGCCGCTGTCGAATCGGCGCCCCGGGGTGAACTGGTCGTACTGCGCCAGCGAGTTGGCGAACGCCTTGCCCTCGGTCACCAGCACGCTGCCGCGGTACCCGAAGGCGTTGCCGATGCCCAGCGCGAACAGCAGCGCCAGCAGGGCCAGGTGGAACACCAGGTTGCCGGTCTCGCCCAGGTACCCCTTCTCGGCGGCGACCCAGCCGCCGGCGCCGGGCGTCTCGCCCGCGTCGACCCGGAAGCGGCGGCGCCGCAGCAGCGTGCGCGCCTGCGCCAGCGCCTCGTCGGGCGTCGCGTCGGTCTCGTACGACGCGGACTGCGGGAGCCGCAGCAGGTTCCGGGGCGCCGCCGGGGGACGCGACCGCATCGCCCGGTAGTGCTGGAACGCGCGCGGGATCACGCACCCGGCCAGCGACACGAACAGCAGGATGTAGATCGCCGCGAACCACGGCGCGGCGAACACGTCGAACAGCGAGAAGCGGTCCAGCCAAGGCGCCAGGGTCTTGTGCTGTTCGAAATAGTCGGCGACGCGCTCGGGCGCCTGCCCCCGCTGCGGCAGGATCGAGCCGGGCACCGCGCCCAGCGCCACCAGGAACAGCAGCACCAGCGCGGTGCGCATCGAGGTCAGCTGGCGCCATCCCCAGCGCAGCCAGCCCAGCACGCCGAGCCCCGCGGGCGCGGGCTCGCCGCCCTGGGGGGTCGACGCCCCCGCCGCGGCCGCGGCACGGCTGTCGTCAGCGGCGCGGGTCTCGTTGTCGGCGCGCGCGTCGTCCGCGGCGCGGACCTCGGCGGACGCCCGGCCGCCCGGCGGCGCGGCGTCGGTGGTGTCCGGCGTGTCGCTCATGGTCAGATCACCGTCTCGAAGCCGCCGATCCACGACTTCAGCTCGATGGTCAGCTCCCCCCACAGTCCCGTCACCAGCAGCACGCCGATCGCGACCAGCATCCCGCCGCCGATCCGCGTGACCAGGCCGTAGTGCCGTTTGACGGCGCCGAACGCGCCCAGCGCCCGGCGGTAGGCCAGCGCCGTGGCCACGAACGGCAGCCCGAGGCCCAGGCAGTACGCCAGCGACAGCAGCGCGCCGCGCCCGGCGGACGCCTCGCTGAACGACAGCGCCTGCACCGCCGCAAGCGTGGGGCCGATGCACGGCGTCCAGCCCAGCCCGAACAACGCGCCCAGCAGCGGCGCCCCGACCAGCCCGGCGGCCGGCAGCCGGCTCGACTTCACGGTGCGCTGCAGCCCGGGCACCAGGCCCATGAACGCCAGCCCGAACACGATCGTGATCGCGCCCAGCACCCGGGTGATCGGGTCGGCGTACTCCAGCAGCCAGCGTCCCAGCCCGCCGAACGCCAGCCCGGCGCTGACGAACACCGCGCTGAACCCCAGGACGAACAGGACGGCGCCCGCCAGCAGCCGCCCGCGGCGCTGCTCGGCCAGGTCGACGCCGGTCATCCCGGTGACGTACGACAGATAGCCGGGCACCAGCGGCAGCACGCACGGGGAGACGAACGACACCAGCCCGGCCAGGGCCGCCAGCGGGCCCGCCACCAGCAGCGACCCGCTGGTGACGGTCTGGCCCACCTCCGCGGCGCTCACCGGCGCGCTCCGCTCGGCGCCCTGCGGCCGCGGGCGCGCGCCGGCGTCCGGCGCCGCTCCGGTCGCACGCTTCCTCCGCTCCTCACTCCGGCCACCGCGGGGCTGCCCGTGATCACTTCTCCGCGAGGACCCGCGCGACCAGCGGGTTGAGCGTGGAGTAGGTGGTGGCGCCGATGACCCGCGCGGCGACCCGGCCCTGCCGGTCCAGGACGAGCGTGGTGGGGATGGCGTTGGGCGGCACGGCGCGGAAGGCCAGCGTGATGCGCCCGTCGGCGTCGAACAGGCTCGGATAGCCGACCTTGAACTTGCGCTCGAACGCCTGGGCGTTCTGCTTGCTGTCCTTGAAGGCCACGCCGAGGAAGGCCACGCCCTTGTCCTTGTTCGCCTTGTGCACCTGCTCGAGCGACGGCGCCTCGCCGCGGCAGGGGGCGCACCAGGACGCCCAGAAGTTCACGACCGTGACCTTGCCCTTGAGGTCGGCGAGCGCGAGCCGCTCGCCGTCCAGCGTCTCGCCCTGCACGCCCGTCACGGGCTTGCGGTCGGCCGCGGGGATCGTCTGGGTGGAGCCGTCGCCCGCGATGAAGCGGTTGTCGCCGCCGTCGGGCCCGTTCTGCGCCGCCTGCGACCCCGCGCAGCCCGCCAGCAGGCCGCACAGCGCCGCGGCCGCGGCGGCGCGGGCCGCGCGGACGGCCGGAACGGCGCGGGGCCGGGGCCGGGCGGCGGTCGGCACGGCGGAGATTCGGGGGGTCACCACACCCTCCTACTACTACAGGACGTAGTACTCAATGTAGCGGCCGGATCAGGCGCCCGCGATTCCGGGGTGCTTGGCGAGGCCGGCGGCCGGTTCGCTGTAGGAGACGTCCACCAGCCGGCTGCCCTCGAACGTCAGGCTCGTCACGCTGCACAGACCGCACTGCCGCTTGCCCGGGTGGTGCCACAGCCGCTTGTGCTCGGCGCGGCGGCGCAGCACCCAGATGGGCAGCTGGTGGCTGACGCAGACCGCCTCGTGGCCGCGCGCCGCCTCCCGGGCCCGGATCACCGCGGCCTTCATCCGGTCGGCGATCTGCCGGTACGGCTCGCCCCACGAGGGCTTGAACGGGTTCACCAGGTAGCGCCAGTGCTCGGGGCGGCGCAGCGAGCCCTTGCCGGCCCCGAACGTCAGGCCCTCGAAGTGGTTGTCGGCCTCGGTGAGACGCTCGTCCACCGTCACCGCGATGTCGAACGCGTCGGCCAGCGGCGCGGCCGTCTCCAGCGCCCGCTGCATGGGCGAGGAGAAGATCGCCGTGACGTCCCGGTCGGCGAACCACTTGGCGGCCGCCTTGGCCATGAGCACCCCGTCCTCGCTGAGCCGGAAGCCCGGCAGCCGTCCGTACAGGATGCCTTCGGGATTGTGCACCTCTCCGTGGCGCAACAGGTGAACGATCGTCGTGTCAGTCATGGCCTGGTCAGGGTATCCCGGCCGCGACCCCCGCCGGACCGTCGCCCTTCCAGGTCAGCGCCGTGCCGACGCCGCCGGGTCGGCGATGCCCGCGACCGCGCGTGCGTGAGATCGTTCTGCGTCATTCCCCGGTCGCGCTGGGCAAACCGGCGGCGGCATCGCTCGTGGACGCCCCGTCCCGCCGCACCCCGGCGACGGCGCGCGATCGCGCGGCGGTCCGGGCGGCGGCGCGGCCTCCTCCGGGCGTTCCCGGTCAGGCGGTTCCGGACGCGCCGGTCAGGGTTCCGGCGGCGTCCCGGAAGGCGTCCAGGGCGGCGCGCAGAGCGGGACGGCGGGCGGCCTCCTCCCGCCACACGGCGTAGACCCGGCGGGTCAGCGGGGTCTCCAGTTCGACGATCCGGACGCCTTCGGGCACGTCGCAGCGGCCCATGCGCGGCAGGACCGCGTTGCCCAGCCCCGCCGCGACCAGGGCGAGCTGGGTGGCGAACTCGTACGCCATGTGGGCGACGCGCGGCTCGGCGTCGACGGACCGCAGGGTGTGGGTGAGCCAATCGCAGCAGATGCTGCCGGGGGTGGACGCGATCCACGCGTCGCCCGCCAGCTCCTTGAGGTCGACGCGTTCCCGCCCGGCCAGCGGGTGGTCGGCGGGCAGCGCCACGTCCACCACGTCCTCGCAGATGGGGCCCTTGTGCAGCCCCTCGGGGATGGACAGCGGCTCGTTGCTCCAGTCCTGGACGATGGCCATGTCGTGGTCGCCGCGCACCACGAGCGGGATGCTCTGCATCGGGTCCTGCTCGCGCAGCTGCACCCGCAGCCCCGGGTGGTCGGCGCGCAGGCGGCGCAGGGCGGCGGGCAGCAGTCCCCGCGCGGCCGTGGGGAAGGCGGCGACGGCCAGCCGCCCGACCACGGCCCCGCGATGCGCCTCCAGGTCGGCCTGCGCCCGCTCCACCAGGGACAGGATGCGGTCGGCGTGGCCGACCAGCAGCTCGGCCGCGTCGGTGAGGCGCACCCCGCGCCCGTTGCGTTCCAGCAGCTTCTGCCCGGTCTCCCGCTCCAGCTTGGCCAGCTGCTGGGAGACCGCGGAGGTCGTCACGTGCAGGACGTCGGCGGCGGCGCTCACCGAGCCGTACGTGGCGACGGCGTGCAGGGCCCGCAGCCGTTCCAAGTCGAGCATGAAGCAATGCTAAAGCGTGCGGCCGTGCATCGCTAGGCGAACCTAAACACCATGACGTCGCCGTCCGTCCGTCGCCGCGAGGAGAGGGGGCTTTGCAGGACGGCGAATGCCGCAGATCATGGAGAAGTGGGCGGTCTTCGACACCGGCGAAGGCCGGGCCGGCCCCGGCGGGCTCCGCCGAGGTCGACCGCCCGCCCACGGCGACGACGGACGCCCGGCGGCTGTGTTCGGGTCCCACCCGGGAGTGGGAGCGTGCGCATCGAGCCGTTCGACTACGACGCCATGCCGGCCACCGCTCCGACCAGGTGGCGGGATCTAGGCCTGCACTGGCACTGCTACGCCTGGCGCGGCACCGGCGAGGACTGGAACGACGAGGCCCTGCGGCAGGACCCGGCCTCGCCCCTGCCGCCCACCCAGATCCGGGATTGGCTCGCCAAGCCCGCCTCGATGGTGCGGGCTGTGGAGCACACTCCCGAGAGCGCCGCCGAATGGCTGCGCGGCCGCTGGATGCCGCTCACTCGCGACGCCCTCTACGGCGACCCGGAAGGCTTCTTGACGAGCGACTACCGCTGGGCTCTCGCCCTTTACGACTTGCGCTCCGGAGCGGACATCTACTGGACCCTATGGACGAAAGGGCCCACGATCCACGCGCTCGCGGTGATCGGCACCTCCAACGCCTGCCACCGCCCCTGACGCGCTCCGTCCGTCTTCACTTCGCCCACAGGTTCCGCTGCGGCGTTGCGCGAACGGCCTCGCCGGTGCGTCGGAGTCCTGTGCGACGCGCCGCGTCTGCGCCCGCGCCGGACGCGGCGGCGCGGGCGCAGACGGCCGGGACATGGCCGACGAGGTCAGCGGGAGGCCGCGGCCGCCGCCGCGGCGGCGGCGTACGGCAGGGCGTCGGTAATGCGCTCCAACGCCTGGTCGTCGTGGGCGGCCGACAGGAACCACGCCTCGAACGCCGAGGGCGGCAGATAGACGCCGCGCTCCAGGGCGGCGTGGAAGAACGCCGCGTACGCCTTGGTGTCCTGCCGCTGGGCTGCGGCGAAGTCGCCGACCGGCTCGTCCGTGAAGAAGATCGAGAAGAGGTTCCCCGCCGTCTGCAGGCGGTGCGGGACGCCCTCCTTGGTCAGCGCCTCGCAGGCCGCGCTCGCCACGATGGAGGCGGCCCGGTCGATCGCCGCGTACACCTCGTCGGTGGCGTTGCGCAGCGTGGCCAGGCCGGCGGCGGTGGCGAGGGGGTTCCCGGAGAGGGTGCCCGCCTGGTAGACGGGGCCGGCCGGCGCCAGCCGGTCCATGATCTCGGCGCGGCCGCCGAACGCGGCGGCGGGCAGGCCGCCGCCCATGACCTTGCCGAAGGTCATCAGGTCCCCGGCCACGCCCTCGACGCCGTACCAGCCGGAGCGGGACGCCCGGAAGCCGGTCAGCACCTCGTCGATGATCAGCAGCGCTCCGTGGCGCTCGCACAGCGACTTCAGCAGCGCGTTGAACCCGTCCGCCGGCGGCACCACGCCCATGTTGCACGGCACCGCCTCGGTGATCACGCAGGCGATCTCGTGGCCGTGCGCGGCGAACGCCTCCTCCACCGCGCCGACGTCGTTGTACGACAGCACGATCGTGTCGGCCGTGGTGGCGCCGGTCACCCCCGGCGTGTCGGGCAGGCCGAACGTGGCGACGCCCGAGCCCGCCGCGGCCAGCAGCGCGTCCACGTGCCCGTGGTAGCACCCGGCGAACTTGACCACCTTGGCGCGCCCGGTGAAGCCGCGGGCCAGCCGGATCGCCGACATCGTCGCCTCGGTGCCGGAGTTGACCAGCCGGATCTTCTCGACGGGCGTGCGGGCGACGATCTCCTCGGCCAGCTCCACCTCGCCGGGCGTCGGCGCCCCGTAGGAGGTGCCGCGGCCGGCCGCCTCCCGCACCGCCTCCACCACGGCGGGGTGCGCGTGGCCGAGGATCAGCGGCCCCCAGGAGCAGATCAGGTCAACGTACTCGGTGCCGTCGGCGTCGGTGAGGTACGGGCCGCGCCCGGCGGTCATGAAGCGGGGGGTCCCGCCCACCGCGCCGAACGCCCGCACCGGCGAGTTCACACCGCCCGGAATCACCCCGTTCGCACGGTCGAACAGCTCTTGGGAGAGTTGGATGTCGGTCACCGGTACAGTCTCTCAGTTGCAGTTTGGCGACTCGGCTTGACCCGGCCCGTTTGCTGCCGATATTCCACGAAGTACGCGGTGCCGGGCGGACGGTGCCGCGCTCGTCACCGGCACCGGCCGTGAGCGGACCGTATTTCGAAAGGGATGGCGCGCCAAGTGGTTGACGGCTGGACGGTCCCGGGCTTCACCCACGTGCGAGAGCTGGGCGGCGGCGCCTCGGGCCGGGTGGTGCTGGCGGTGGACGACGTGACCCAGACCAAGGTCGCCGTCAAGTACCTCGACCGGCGGCTCGACGGGGACGAGACGTTCCTGTCGCGGTTCCGGCTCGCGGCCCGCCGGCTCGCCCAGATCGAGGACCCCAACCTGGTCGACTTCTACGACTTCGTGGAAGAACCGCGCGGCGGGGCCGCGATCGTCATGGAGTGGGTGGACGGCGTCACCCTGCGCCGTGTGGTGGACGCGCAGGGGCCGACCGGGCCGCTGGCCGCGCTGTCCCTGCTGGGCGGCGTGCTGGTGGGCCTCGCCGCCGCGCACGCCAAGGACGTGGTGCACGGGTCGCTGCGCCCCGCCAACGTGCTGGTCGACACCGAAGGCAACGGACGCCTGGTCGACCTGGCGCTCGCGCCGCCCGGCTCCGAGGCCCAGGGCGGCCCGCTGTACGCCGCGCCCGAGCTGTGGGAGGGCGCGCCCGCGACCCCGGCCAGCGACATCTACGCCGCCACCGCGATCTTCTTCGAGTGCCTCACCGGACGGCCCCCGTTCTCCGGACGCAGCCAGTCGGCGGTGGCCAAGGCGCACCGGGAGGCCCCGATCCCGGCCGACGACGTGCCCGGCCCCCTGCGCGACCTGATCCTGACGGGGCTGGCCAAGAAGCCGTCGGAGCGGCCCGCGTCGGCCGCCGACTTCCTCGGCGCGGTGGAGGAGGCCGCCGTCGCCGCCTACGGGCCCGCGTGGGAGGCGCAGGGCCGCAGCCGCATGACGGAGCTGGTGAAGCAGACGCAGGCGCTGCCCGAGCCGGCCCCCTCCCGCAACGGCGGCCGCGCCTCGACGAAGGCGCCGTCGGCCGCGCCGGGCGGCGGACGCAGGCGGCTGGCCCCTCTCCTCGTCGCGGGGGTCGTCGTCGTGGGCGCCGCCGGGGGCGCCGCGGCGCTCGCGCTCGGCGGCGGGGACGACGCCCGGAAGGCGGCGCAGCCGCCGCCCTCCCCCGCCACCACGGGCACGCCCAGCCCGGCCCTGCCCTCCGGCCCCGGCCCGGTGAACGCGGCCGCCGCGGCCGCGCTGGCCGGTCAGGTCGAGCAGGCGGTGGGACGCACGCCGAGCGGCGCGTTCGGCTACCGGCGGACGGGCGCCGGCGGCGTGATCAAGGCGCAGGGGACGTTCACGCTGGCCCCGGCCGCCTCGCCCGCGTACCAGCTGTCGGTGTCGGGGCAGAGCAAGGACGTTCGGCGGCCCGCCCACGCGCGGGTCGTGGCGAACGTGACGTACCTGCGGTCCGGCAAGGCGTGGCGGCCCGTCGGTTCCGGCGCGCGGGCGCGCGCCTACGCGAACCTGGTGTCGCACGTGCGGTGGAGCAGCTCGGTGTCCAACGTGGCGGCCCTGCTGCGTTCGAGCACCGACCTGCGGAAGACGAGCGCGTCGTCCTACCAGGGGACCGCGCCCCTGTCGCGCCTGGCGGCGACCCCCGGCCTCGGCCCCCTGTACGCGGAGATGGCCAGGGCGACCGGCGCCCAGCAGGTGACGTTCGTGGTGCAGCTGGACGGCGCGATGCGGCCCGTTCAGCTGCGGGTGAAGGCCGTGGGCCCCGGCGCCAAGCCCCGCTCCCAGCTGCTGCACACCAACTTCTCGCGGTGGGGGCAGAAGGTCTCGATCCCCGCCCCGCGCGGCGGCGCGCGCTGATCCTCTCGGTCTCTTTCGGAATCTCCCCCTGGGCCGTCAGGGCCCAGGGGCCGCCCCTGCGTCTCGCCCTACACGTCTCGGCTCTACGTCTCTCAGCGCTGCGTCTCTCAGCGCTGCGTCTCGGCTCCGCCGTCTCAGCCGACGGCGTCGCAGCTGTCGGACAGGACCTCCAGCAGCCGCAGCGGGTCCGGCAGCGGGGAACCGTCGGGCGGGCGCACCCACGTGACCTCACGCCCGTACGGGAGCACCGAGGGCGGCGCCACCACGTAGCTGTCGCGGCAGTGCCAGCGCATGCCGGGCGTCTCGGTCACCGTCTCGGGGAAGCAGTCCAGGTGGCAGGACCACCACTCGTCCTCGTCCTCGGGCGCGCCGCGGGTGGCCACGAAGAACAGGTACCGGTCGTCGCCCAAGGCGGCCACGGGGCCCACCGGCAGGCCCTCCCGGGCGATGCGCGCCAGGGCCGCCGTCCCGGCGGCGGCGGGCACGTCGAGGACGTCGAACACGCGACCGGTCGGCAGGATGATGTTGGCGTCGGGGCGTTCGGTCCACCAGCGGTTCAGAACGTCGATGTCGGCGCTGGCCTGCAGCGCCCACGTGGCCGACACCGGGTGCGCCCCCGGGTCGGGACATCCCACGCGGTCGCAGGAACAGGCCCGGTCGCCGGCGACGCCCGGATGCGCTCCCGGGGTGCAGGGCCACCCCAGCGCCGCGTAGTCGCGGGCCGCCGCGGCCATGTCCCGTTCACGTCCCCGCTGGCGTTTGCCCTGACGTCTGCGCGCTTTGCCGCCGAGCCGTTTTCCCCCGGAGACCGCCAGCATGATCGCCCCCTAGCCGAAACGCCGTAACGGGTCGTTGCTAACGATGATGCCGGGCGCGCCGAACGGCCGAGACGGCAACCCCCCGCAAACAGCACCAAGTGACTAGACCGATGTCACCCCGGCGTCGACGACCGCCCCGGCGGCCCCCGGGACGAGGCTCAGCGGCGGCGCAGCCGACGGGCCGCCTCGGTCGCCCAGTAGGTGAGCACGATGTCCGCGCCGGCGCGGCGGATCGAGGTCAGCGACTCGTCGATGGTGCGCTCGCGGTCCAGCCAGCCCTTCTCGGCCGCCGCCTCGATCATCGCGTACTCGCCGCTGACCTGGTAGGCGGCCACCGGCACGCGCACCTCGTCGCGGACGCGCCGCACGATGTCCAGGTACGGCCCGGCCGGCTTGACCATCACCATGTCGGCGCCCTCGTCCAGGTCCAGCAGCACCTCCCGCAGCGCCTCCTCGGCGTTGGGCGGGTCCTGCTGGTGGGACGAGCGGTCGCCGAACCGCGGCGCGCATTCGGCGGCGTCGCGGAACGGGCCGTAGAACGCCGAGGCGTACTTGGCCGAGTACGCCAGGATCGCCACGTCCCGGTACCCGGCCGCGTCCAGCGCCGAGCGGATCGCGCCGACCTGGCCGTCCATCATGCCGGACGGCGCCACCACCGCCGCGCCGGCGTCGGCCTGCGCCACCGCGATCGACGCGTACCGCTCCAGCGTGGCGTCGTTGTCGATCTCACCGGCGGGGGTGAGCAGGCCGCAGTGCCCGTGGTCGGTGTACTCGTCCAGGCACAGGTCGGTCATGATGACGACGGCGTCGCCGAGGTCGGACGTCAGGTCCCGCAGCGCGAGCTGGACGATCCCGGCGGGGTCGTCGGCGGCCGAGCCGGTCCCATCCTTGACCGCGGGCACGCCGAACAGCATCAGCCCGCCGACCCCCGCCTCGGCCGCCTCGTGCGCGGCCTTGCGCAGGCTGTCGCGGGTGTGCTGGACGACGCCCGGCATGGACGGCACCGGCTGCGGCTCGGCGATGCCCTCCTTGACGAACATCGGCAGCACCAGGTCGGCCGGGGACAGCCGGTGCTCGGCGACCAGGCGGCGCAGCGCCGGCGTGCGGCGCAGCCGCCGGGGCCGGGCGACGGGGAACTGAGCGGACATCCTCTTCCTCCAGGACGCACGGGCCGAGGGAACGGCGGCCGACGGCCCGGATCTCGATCTCGGTCGCCGGGACGGCTACCTGCGGCGGCGCGCGCCCCGGCGCATCTGGCTCGGCTTGCGCAGCGGCGCGCCCGCCTCGATCTGGGCGGCCCTCCTCCTGGCACCGTACTCGGCCAGCGCCTCGGCCAGGGCCGAGACGGACGGCTTGGGCGCCATGACGTCCACGCGCAGCCCGTACTCCTCGGCCGTCTTGGCGGTCTGCGGGCCGATGCAGGCGATCACCGTGACGTTGTGCGGCTTGCCCGCGATCCCGATCAGGTTCTTCACCGTGGACGAGGAGGTGAACAGCACCGCGTCGAACCCGCCGCCCTTGATCGCCTCGCGGATCGGGGCGGGCGGCGGCGCGGCGCGCACCGTGCGGTAGGCGGTGACGTCCTCGCACTCCCAGCCGAGCTCGGTCAACCCGGCGATCAGCGTGTCGGTGGCGATGTCCGCGCGCGGCAGCAGCACCCGGTTGATCGGGTCCAGGTCCTGGTCGTACGGCGGCCACACCTTGACCAGGCCCTCGCCGGACTGCTGCCCGGTGGGCACCAGGTCGGGCTGCACGCCGAACTCCACCAGGGCCTTGGCGGTCTGCTCGCCGACGGCGGCGACCTTCAGGCCGGCGAAGGCGCGCGCGTCCAGCCCGTAGGCGGCGAACTTCTCGCGGATCGCCCGCACGGCGTTCGTGGACGTGAACACCACCCACTCGTACCGGCCGGTGACCAGGCCCTTGACGGCCCGCTCCATCTGCTGCGGCGTGCGCGGCGGCTCCACCGAGATCGTCGGGACCTCCTCGGGCACCGCGCCGTACTCGCGCAGCTGCTCCGACAGCGAGGCGGCCTGCTCCTTGGTGCGCGGCACCAGCACCCGCCAGCCGAACAGCGGCTTGGTCTCGAACCACGACAGGGTGTCGCGGTGGCGCACCACGTCCCCCACGATGATCAGCGCGGGGGCCTCCATGCCCTTGGTGTCGGCGGCCAGCCGCTGCAGGGTCGACACCACGGTCTCCTGCTCGGTGGTGGTGCCCAGGCTGGTCATCGCGGCGGGCGTGGAGCCGGGGCGGCCCACCGCCATCAGCCCCTTGGCGACCTCGCCGACCGCGCCCTCGGCGCCGGTGACCACCAGCGTGACGTCGGGCGCGGCGAACCGCTGCCAGTCGACGCCGCCCTCGGACGCGTCCACGATCCGCACCTCGCGGTGCTCGCGGTCGGTCAGCGGGATGCCCGCGTAGCCGGGCACGCCGGTCACGGCCGACACCCCGGGGACGATCTCGAACGGGACGCCCGCCTCGGTCAGCCGGTCGCCCTCGGCGGCCAGGTCGCAGCCCAGCCCCGGGTCGCCGCGAAAGAGCCGGACCACGTAGGCGCCGCCGCGGGCCGCGGCCACGGCGGCCTCGACCGGTTCGGCCTCGGCGGTGTCGACGATCTCCACGTCCGGGCGGCAGTGCGACAGGATCTCCGCGGGGCAGCGCGCCCGGTCGACGACGACCACGTCGGCGCGCTCCAACGCGGCGGCCGCGCGCAGGGTCAGCAGGCCCGGGTCGCCCGGGCCCATGCCGACGAGGGCGACCCGGCCGGCCCGGAAGGACGCGCCGTCGCCCGTGCCGTCGGCCTTGTCGGCCGCGTCGTTCTTCTCCGCCGGTCCGGCCGGGGTGCTCGGGGCGGCCGGGGCGGTCGCGATCACCGCGCTCTGCTCATCGGGGTTCAATGTCGCGTTCCCCCATCACCTGATCGGCTCCCTGGTCGAGCAGCCGGGCGGCGAGCTCGCGGCCGAGCTCCTCGGGCCGCTCGAGGGAGCCGCTTGCGGACAGCCGGATCTGGCGGCTGCCGTCGTGCGCCACGACGGAGGCGGTCAGATGCAGCTTATGGTCTACTTCGGCAGCGTATGCTCCCACAGGTGCCGAACATCCCGCTTCGAGCACGGCCAGCACCGTCCGTTCGGCGGTGACCGCCGCCCGCGTCGCCGGATCGTCCACCGACGCCAGCAGCTCCCGCAGATCCTCCCGGTCGGCCCGGCACTCCACCGCCAGCGCGCCCTGCCCCGGGGCGGGCAGCATCTGGTCGGGCTCGAACACCTCGGCGATCTCGTCCTCGCGGCCGATCCGGCGCAGCCCCGCGTACGCCAGCACCACCGCGTCCAGCTCCCCGGAGGTCACCTTCCGCAGCCGGGTGTCGGCGTTGCCGCGGATCGGGACGACCTCCAGATCGGGCCGCAGCGCCCGCAGCTGCGCCACCCGGCGCGGCGACCCGGTGCCGACCCGCGCCCCCCGCGGCAGATCCGCCAGCTTGGCCGGACCGCACAGCACGTCACGGGGATCCTCGCGGGGCGGCGTGGCCGCCAGCACGATCCCCTCCGCCGGCGCGGTCGGCAGGTCCTTCAGCGAGTGCACCGCGAAGTCCACCTCGCCGGACAGCAGCCGGTCGCGCAGCGCGCTGACGAACACCCCGGTGCCGCCGATCTGCGCGAGCAGCGCCCTGGAGACATCACCCTCGGTGGTTACCCCGACCAGCTCCACCGCATGCCCCGTACGCTGGGACAACGCGTCGGCGACGAGCCTGGACTGGCTCATCGCCAGCAGGCTGCGGCGCGTCCCCAGACGCAACGGCGTTCGCTCGTTCACGGCTCGGTTCCTTCGGTGATGTCGGCGCGCGTGACCGCCTCCGGCGCCTTGGGATCGAGATCGAAAAGGCGGGACAGCGCGTCGGCGTAGGCGTCCCCGCCCGGCGCCGAGGCCAGCTCCTGGACCCGCACCGTCGGGGCGTGCAGCAGCTTGTCCACCACCCGGCGCACCGCGTGGGCGATCTCCCGGCGGGACCGCTCGTCCAGGTCGGGCAGGCGGCCGCTCAGCCGCGCCAGCTCGGCGTCCACCACCTCCGCGGCCTTGCTGCGCAGCGCCACCACCGTCGGCGTCACGGCGGCGGCGCGGGCGGCGCCGAGGAAGTCGGCCACCTCGTCCGCAACGATCCGCCGCACCGCCTCGATCGCCTCCGGCCCGATCGCGTCGGCGGCCTCCTGCGCGGTGCGCAGATCGTCCAGCGCGGCCAGCGCCGCGCCGGGGATCTCCCGCACGGCCGCCGGGTCGATGTCGTGCGGCAGCGCGAGGTCCAGGAAGAACCGGCGCCGTCCGTCGTCCCCGATGCCCTGGAGCTGGTCGGCGGTCAGCACCAGCCCCGTCGCGCCGGTGCAGGACACGATCAGATCGGCCTCGGTCAGCGCCTCGGGCAGCCGGTGCAGCTCCACCGCCCGCGCGGGCGCCTGCGCCGACTCGGCCAGCCGCACGGCCCGCTCGTGGGTGCGGTTCGCCACGATGATCTCCCGGGCCCCGGCGCGCGCCAGCGTCGCCACCGCCAGCCCGCTCATCGAGCCCGCGCCGACCACCAGGGCCCGCACGTCCTCCAGCGGCCCGAGGTGTGCGCGCGCCACGTCCAGGCCCACGCTGACCAGCGACGCGCCGACCTTGTCGATGCCCGTCTCATGGTGCGCCCGCTTGCCCACGCGCAGCGCCCGCTGCAGCACGTCGTGCAGGGTGCGGCCGACGGTGCCCTCGTCCTGGGCGAGCCGGAACGCCTGCCGCAGCTGCCCGAGGATCTGCCCCTCGCCCACGACCATGGACTCCAGCCCGCACGCCACCGAGAACACGTGCTGGATCGCCCGGTCCTCGTAGTGGACGTACAGGTGCCGCGACAGGTCCTCCAGCGGCACGCCCGAGTGCAGCGCCAGCAGCTCGGAGATGCGCGACACGCCGCGGTGGAACTTGTCGACCACGGCGTAGACCTCGACCCGGTTGCAGGTCGAGACGATCACGGCCTCCGCGACATGCGGCGCGTCGTGCGTCTCGTGCAGCAGCTTGACCAGCGAGTCGCCGGACACCGAGACGCGCTCCAGCAGCGCCACCGGCGCGCTGCGGTGACTGAGCCCGACCACCAGCACGCTCATCGGCAACCCATCCTCACGTCGACCCCGGCCTCACCCGCGCCGCGCACCGCCAGGAGCCCGCCCGAGCCTCCGACGCTCACCTCCAGGACGCCATCAAGGCCCGGCCTTCCCTCCTCGCTCGTCCCTCGCTCGTCGGTCCAGGCCGCGCCGCGTCCTTCCGGTTCGCCCGAGCCTCCGACGCTCACCTCCAGGACGCCATCAAGGCCCGGCCTTCCCTCCTCGCTCGTCCCTCGCTCGTCGGTCCAGGCCGCGCCGCGTCCTTCCGGTTCGCTCATAGCTCAACCGCCTCTACGTACTCGGCCTGGTCGGAGGGTCGATCGCCGTCGCCCGCGGGCTCGTACTCGACCGGCCCGCCGGCCTTGCGCTGCTCGTGGAACGCCAGGATCTGCAGCTCGATCGACAGGTCGACCTTGCGCACGTCGACCCCCTCCGGCACCGACAGCACCACCGGGGCGAAGTTGAGCACACTGGTCACCCCCGCCGCGACCACCCGGTCGCACACGCTCTGCGCGGCGGAGGCGGGAGTGGCGATCACGGCGATGGACACGCCGCGCTCGGCGATGACGTCCTCCAGCCGGTCGATGTGCTCCACGGTCATCCCGGCGATCTCCTGGCCGACGATGGCCTCGTCGGCGTCCAGCAGGGCCGCCACACGGAAGCCGCGGGAGGCGAACCCGCCGTACCCGGCCAGCGCCCGCCCCAGGTTACCCACCCCGATGATGGCGACGACCCAGTCCTGGGTGAGGCCCAGCTCACGGGAGATCTGGTAGACGAGGTACTCCACCTCGTAGCCGACGCCGCGGGTGCCGTAGGAGCCCAGATGGGACAGGTCCTTGCGGAGCTTGGCGGAGTTCACCCCCGCCGCGGCCGCCAGTTCCTCGGACGAGACGGTGGCCACGCCGCGCTCCTGCAGGGCGTGCAGAGCCCGCAGGTACACCGGCAGGCGTGCCACAGTGGCCTCTGGGATGCCGCGGTCAGCGCGGTCGCGGTTGCGAGTCTGTCGTGGTGTCACGGCCTGCTCTTCGGGGGCTCGACTCTGCGGGCGGGACCCGGGGGCCCTGCCCCCAGGTTAAGCCTGTGTGAATACATGCACGAAGCCACCCCCCGGCCGCAGGTTCCCACCATCCCGCCCGGAACAGCAGAAAACCACCGATAACGTGGGGCATCAGCGTTCACTCAGACGCGCCGCTGTGACGCATCGGACATCCGGCGGAACGGCGGCGGGCGTCAGCGGCCGCGCAGCTCCGCGATCGCCGCGCGCAGCCGGTTCTCGTCCACCCGCCAGAAGTCGTGCTGCACGCCGTTGATCAGCGTGACCGGGATCTGCTCCCAGTAGCGGCGGTAGTCCTCCTCCGACTGGGTGATGTCGCGCTCCTCCCAGCGCACCCCGGTGTCCGCCGCGACCCGCTCGATCACCGCGCGGGCGTCGTCGCACAGATGGCAGCCCGGCTTGCCGAGCAGAGTGATCACGATGTCCATGGGTCCGAGCGGGTGGTCAGGGGAAGTCCGGGGCGCCGTGCGCGGACGGCGGCCTGGCATGGGCCGACGGCAGCTTGGCGCTGCCGAGCCGCACCTCGATCACGTTGGTGGCCAGCACATGGGTGCGCGACTCGGCCAGGAAGCGCTGCAGGTGCGGCCCGCGCCGGTGCGCCGCGAACGCCGCCTCGTCGCGGAACAGCTGGTAGAAGATGCGCTGCGTGGGCGCGCCCACCACCTCGTGGCAGGCGAAGATCAGCGTGTCCGGCTCGGCGGCGGAGACCGCCCGCACCAGATCGTCGGCCAGCCGGTCGAACGCCTCCTCGCGCCCCTCCAGCAGCGTGTAGACGGTGATCTGCCCGCAGGCGGTCGGCGGCATCCCGGCCGCGGCGGCCACCGCGTCGTCCACGGTTGTGGACGGGCCGGACGGCTCGGCGAACCGCGGCTGCTCCGCCGGCTGCTCGGGGAAGCGCAGCTCCCCGCGCTTGCCGCCGCCCCGGGCGGACCTCGGGGCGGGGGGCGCCTGCTCGGCGTATCCGCGGTCGCCGTACTCGCGATCGTCGTAGCCCTGCTCGTCGTAGCCCTCGTCGTCGTACCCGGCGGCGTCGGCGTCGTCCGCGTACACGGGGATCGTGCGCATCGCGCCGTACCACACCAGCCCCGCGGCGGCGCCGAGCGCGATCACGGCCAGCGCGGCGGGCAGGAGCCCGCGGCTGCCGCTGACCACCAGCACCCCGGCCAGCGCCACCAGGGCGATCGGGATGAGCAGCTCGCCCGCCTCGCGGTCCTGCTTGCCGGCCAGGACGGCGGTCACGGCGGCGCACGCCACCAGCGCGATGACCGCGACCAGGTGCGCGCCGTCCACCAGCAGCAGCGGGATCGCGTCGTAGGTGTCGCCGGGCTTGGGCAGCGCCTTGCTGAACGAGCCGCGCAGCGGGTCCACCAGCAGGATGACGGTGGCCACCACCGAGTACGACACCACGAACAGCCACGCCCCGAACCGCACCTGGACGTAGCGGGCGATCAGCTCGATCATGCCGAGCGCCAGCCACAGCGGCGCCAGCAGGGCCGCGCCGAGCTCGCTCACCCGGAACAGCGGGCCCGCCCAGCCCAGCAGGAAGCCGATCGACATGGACGCCAGCGCCAGGCTCAGCCCGACCATGGTCACCGACCACGCGATCAGGTACAGCGACCGGTCCTTGGAGGCGCGCGTGATGAGCAACCCGGTGGCCACTAAGGCGCCCACGGTCGCCGGCAGCGCGAAAAGAGCATCGACCATCGCGCCCCATGGTGCCCGATGCGGAGCGATGACGGGTAACCGCTCCGGGTCGCACCCGCCATTGCCTGTCGTACGGATCGCTATCTACAGTTGCTTTTCCACGCCGGAGGTCGCGTACGCCCCGAGGAGAACTGCATGAGCAGCGTGACCCTCGATGCCCGATTGGCAGCGATCCCGTCGATTCCCCGGCGTCCCTTTCGTTCCGATCTTCGGCGCGACGGCGCGGCCCGGCGCGACGACGGCCCGCGGGCGCGCGAGGCCCGCGCCCAGGCCGACGCGTCCGACGCGTTCGCCGACGCCATGAGGGCGTTGGTGCTGCGGGCGCGCGACGGCGACATCGAGGCGTTCGGCACCCTCTACGACCACTACGTCGGGCTGGTCTACCGCTACGTCTACTACCGGGTGGGGACCCACTCGCTGGCCGAGGACCTCACCAGCGAGACGTTCCTGCGCGCGATGCGCCGGATGGCCGACTTCACCTGGCAGGGCAAGGATTTCGGGGCCTGGCTGGTCACCATCGCGCGCAATCTCGTCGCCGACCATTTCAAGTCCGGCCGCTACCGGCTGGAGGTCTGCACCGCCGAGCTGCTGGAGCCGCAATTCCCGCAGGAGGGGCCCGAACGCGCCGTCCTCGATTCGATGACCAACCGGGCGCTGCTGGAGGCGGTGCGGCGGCTCGGCTCCGAGCAGCAGGAGTGCGTGGTCCTGCGTTTCCTGCACGGGCTGTCGGTGGCCGAGACCGCCCTGGTGATGGGCAAGAAGACCGGCGCGATCAAGGCGCTGCAGCACCGCGCGATGCGGTCGCTGGCCCGGATGCTCCCCGACGACCTGCTGGCCTGACCGGCCCGCCCGGGGCGGCGCGCCGCACCGGTTCGGCGGGCGTGACCGAGGGGATGTTCTCGTCGTTGTGCGATGCAGGACCGCGTTCGCTGGGGGCCGGCATGAGAACCAGGCGGATCAAGGTCACGGCGGTGCGCGCCCCGCTGGCGCGGCTGCGGGTCGCCCCGATCGACCCCGACCCGGGCTTTCGGGCGGGGCTGCGTGAACGGCTGATGGCGACCGCCGCCGCCAGAAGTGAGGACTGTCCCAATTCTGGAGGTAAGAACGGGGTCCCGGGGGACCGTTGACTAGGCTCGGGCCCATGCGGCTCTTCTGGCAGCGCGGCAAGGGCGCCGATCACGTGGGCGCGGGCATGGCGGCCGCGGCCGCGGCGACCGGCCCCGGACGGCGGCTGCCCGAGCCCGACCCGTCGTCGGCGGCGTTCTTCGACGTCGACAACACCATGATGCGGGGCGCGTCGATCTACTACTTCGCGCGCGGGCTCGCCGCGAGGAAGCTGTTCACGCTGCGCGACCTGGCGATGTTCGCCTGGGGGCAGGCCGCCTTCCGGCTGCGCGGCACCGAGAACGCCGAGCACATCTCCACCGCCCGCGAGGCGGCGCTGGCGTTCGTGGCCGGGCAGCGGGTGAGCGACCTGGAGGCGCTCAGCGAGGAGATCTACGACGAGGTGATGGCCGACCGCATCTGGCACGGCACCCGCGGCCTGGCCCTGCAGCACCTGGACGCGGGACGGCGGGTGTGGCTGGTCACCGCCACCCCGGTGGAGGTGGCCCGGGTCATCGCGCACCGGCTCGGCCTGACCGGCGCGCTCGGCACGGTCGCCGAGACCCGCGACGGCGTCTACACCGGACGCCTCGTCGGCAACCTGCTGCACGGGGAGGCCAAGGCGGAGGCGATCCGGGCGCTGGCCGAACGCGAGGGCCTGGACCTGTCGCGCTGCTACGCCTACAGCGACTCGATCAACGACCTGCCGATGCTGTCGTCGGTCGGGCACCCGAACGCGGTCAACCCCGACTCGGACCTGCGCGCCCACGCCAAGAAGCACGGCTGGCCGATCCACGACTTCCGCACCGGGCGCAAGGTCACCATGGTGGCGCTGCCCGCCGCGGCCGGGGCGGGCGCGCTGGCCGGAGGCGTCGCCGCGGGCATCGCGCTGCGCAGACACTACCGCGGCTGACCCGGATCCGAGCGGCCGGGTCGAGCGGCCGCGCGGACGCCCGAGCGGGCGCCCGGCCGGTCAGAAGAAGGCGGGGCCGCGCCGCAGCAGCGTGTCGTAGACCATCTGCTGAACGTTCTCGCGGACGTGGTCGGTGATGTTGAACACCGTCATCGGGTCGTCCGCGGCGTCGGGGCCGTGCTCCTCCAGCCGCATCGGCTCGCCGAACTGGATCATCCACTTGGACGGCAGCGGCACCAGCCCGGCCGGGCCGAGCAGCGGCCAGGTCGGGGTGATCGGGAAGTAGGGCAGGCCGAGCAGCCGGGCCAGCGGCCGCAGGTCGGCGATCTTGGGGTAGATCTCCTCGGCGCCGACGATCGCGCACGGGATGATCGGCACGCCGGTGCGCAGCGCGGTCTCCACGAAGCCGCCGCGGCCGAAGCGCTGCAGCCGGTACCGCTCGGCGAACGGCTTGCCGACCCCCTTGAACCCTTCGGGGAACACCCCGACCAGTTCGCCCTTGTCCAGCAGCCGCGCCGCGTCGGCCGGGCAGGCCAGGGTGTGCCCGGCCTTGCGGGACAGGTGCCCCAGCAGCGGCACCTGGTAGATCAGGTCGGCGCCGAGCAGCCGCAGGTCGCGGCCGACGTGGTCGTGGATCGCCACGGTGAGCATGAGCCCGTCCACCGGCAGCGTGCCCGAGTGGTTGGCGACCACCAGCGCCGGGCCCTGCCGGGGGACGTGCTCCAGCCCGCACAGCTCGACGCGGAACCAATGCCGGTACATCGCCCGCGCCAGCGGCAGCAGCACGGCGGCGTTCAGCTCGGGGTCGAAGCCGAACTCGTCGACCTCGTACTCGCCCGTCAGGCGGCGGCGCAGGAAGGCCAGGCCGGCGGCGATGCGGCGCTCCAGCGGCCCCGGGCCCTCCTGGCGCTCGCCGTCGGGGTCGGCGCCGCCGGCCGACTGCCGCGCGGTGTCGAGCCGGATGACCCGCGCGCCCCGGTCGTCGTCGGCCCGGTCCTGCGCCTGCCAGGGGGCGACCGCCGCGTTCGCCCCCTGATCGGCGTCCGGTGCCGTGTCCGCGCCCCGCGGGACACGGCGGCGGTCCTGGTCGTGCTGCGCGTTCAAATCGGGCACCTCCCTCCGCGCGGGCCGGGACTTCCGCCTCGGCCCATCGTTCCCCTCAGCGCCCGTCCGTCAACGCTCCCGGCCGACACTGCCTCGTCGACAGCGCCCGGTGGGCACGGCCCCGGTCGGCGGCGCTCGGCCGCCGCTCCCGCCTTCGGCGCCGGCATGCGCGTCCGCGCCGCCCGTTCCGGCGCGCGGCGTCGGCGCCGCCGTCGGCGGCGGGTCAAGGGCAGGTCA